>JAUNPP010000030.1 GCA_030536685.1 Lachnospiraceae bacterium | reverse complement strand
TAACGGCAATAATATCAGAAGAAGCAGTATCGCCAGGGCCTTGATTTTGCTGATCCTGGTCGGAGCAGAAATTGCGTGTACCGACTACGGCGCATTCGGTATTTTGCTGATTCTGTTATTTTATCATTTCAGGGGAAATAAACGCTATACTGCCCGCGCAGCTGCAATAGCCATCGCAGGCTACAGCTGGCTGAATGGTTCGGTAATATCAGGCTTCGCTTTACTTGCCATACCATTTATTCTGTTATATAACGGAAAAAAAGGCCGCTATCCCCTGCCATCCCTTTTATTTTACGCTGCCTATCCCATACACCTTTTAATCCTTGGAATCCTGCTCCATGGGATGTAGATATCCTGATCATTTGAGTAATTTAACGGGTGGATATCTGAAGATACCTATTTACCTATTTCTTATAACTCACCACTTGTAGAAGTGGGCGGTCATATCGAATTCCAAGATAAAACAAACAAAAAAATGTTCGTAAGCCTTTGAAATAAAGCTGTCGCAATCCCATTCGATTTAGCTGATGGGTCAAGACAGCCAACCAGGGCGATTTACCCCTGGTTTTCGATGTACTCCTTTAGCATCTGCTCGGATACATTTCCTACAGAACAGGCAAAATATCCATCTGTCCAGAAGGTGTGCTCCTTCCAAAAGTGTTTTCGCAGCACATCTGGGTAAGCCTTCCAAATGTGATAGGTAGTATAGATTTTTAAATCCCGTACCAAATCTGGACAGTTCCTTCATTCGATCGGATAGTTCTTTCTTCGCAAGCAGGTGTTTCCGGTACTTGCAGACAAAGATTAAATGGAACTGTAACAGATACTTATGTCGGTTCGTTCCCTTCCATTGGCTCGTCATTTTCGTTCTCCTCTATATACACAATTACTTCATCCACTCGACAATGCAGTAATCTGCAGATGGTATCAATAGTTTTTAACGATACAAATTCATTATTGGCCAATTTCGCAATCGTAGCCGAACTCATATGCTGGCGCAGGTCGGAACGCTTTATCCCCCGTTCCTGCAGTGTCTTGATCAATGGTTCATACGAAATCATATAAGTTCCCTCCTTACCAGTATTATACAAAATATGTTCAGAAATGTAAACATTTATTATTGCAAAATAATGGTAATAGGTGTATAATATGTTTAGATAAATAAACATGTTGATTGATAAAAGGAGAAAGCCATGAAGGTAATTTCATCATACAAAGTAAAGATGTTGGATTACAATCACATATTTGATGACACCGTAGCCATTTACCGAAAGGCCGTGGCCTTCTTTTTGGATGTCTGCAAACAGGAATGGACGGATATTTCTGTCTTGTCTGGAAAAGAACGCAACAATTACGTGGAGCATCTGACACTTCAGACAAAGAAAAATCCGAATACGGTACAGAAGAATCCAAAACTGAAAAAATGCGGCAAGTGCTGGTATCTGGTATTTCCTTTTGCTAAAACTGCAGCATTTGAGGATGCAGCCATTGAGGATAGGACAATCTGTGCGGTAGATCTGGGTATTAATCAAAACGCTGTCTGCTCCATTATGTAGAGTGATGGCACTGTCGTGGCAAGAAAATTTGTTAATTTCGCCACTGAAAAAGACCATTTATACAAAGCATTATGCAGACAGAAGAAAGCACAGCAGCACGGCAATCGCAAAACACCGATCTTATGGAAACATGTCAATGACATCAACCAGGATATCAGCCGAAAAACGGCACGAGCGATTTTGGATTTTGCCATCCTGTACAACGTGGATGTGATTGTATTCGAGTATTTGGATACCAATGGTAAGAAACGAGGTTCCAGGAAACAACGCCTGCAACTCTGGAGAAAACGGGAAATCCAGCGTATTGTGGAGCACCAGGCTCACAAGTGTGGAATCCGTGTCAGCCGTATCTGTGCATGGGGAACGTCTGCCCTGGCATTCGATGGCTCCGGCAGAGTAGAACGTGGTTCTTATATGCAGGACGGAAAAGAAAAATATAATTATTCGATATGTGTTTTCCCAAACGGAAAGACCTATCATTGCGATTTAAATGCAAGTTACAATATCGGTGCGAGATATTTTATAAGAGAATTATTAAAATCCGAGTCAGTGATGACAAGGTTGCCAGCCGAAGCCAATGATCTTCGGTATGGTACGGGAACAACGCGCACCTTATCTACGTTAATTAGGCTTAATGCGGACCTGAGCACGTCATGTGCTTAAGGCTCTGAGTTTTGCCTGTATCTGTAGAAAGGAAATCTCTCTGGCACAACCCGCCCGAAAGGGTGTCCCTAAAGGAAGAAAACGGATGGTTTTGCTGTCCGTCACGAGAAGCCCATTAGGTTTATCTGATGGGAGTGTTCACGAAACAACTTCGTAAGATCTTAGGAGGAAATGTTAAGTAATTATATTTAATGACAAAAATAATTGATAGTGTTTAAATATACTCAAAGGAGTAAAGACTATGAACACATCAAATATCAAAAACTACAAACCAAAAGATTTTGCTGAATTAACAGGTGTTTCCGTCAAAACGTTACAGCGTTGGGATAGAGATGGGATATTAAAAGCAAACCGAACTCCAACTGACAGACGTTATTATACTTATGACCAATATCTTCAGTTTAAGGGGATCAATACGGAAAAGGATGAGCGTCAGGCAGTCATTTATGCCAGGGTGTCTACAAGAAATCAAAAGGATGATTTACAAAAACAGGTATCATTTTTACGACAATTTTGCAATGCCAAGGGAATGATTATAGACGAATGCATCGAAGAGTATGGCAGCGGTCTGAATTACAATCGCAAAAAGTGGAACGAACTATTGGATAAAGTGATGGAACAGAAAATCAAAACCATCATAGTTACACATAAGGACAGGTTTATCCGATTTGGCTATGACTGGTTCGAGAAATTCTGCAGGAAGTTCAATACAACGATTGTGATCGTGAACAATGAAGAATTATCACCACAGGAAGAACTTGTACAGGATATTGTTTCAATCCTTCATGTTTTTTCCAGCAGATTATATGGACTTCGAAAGTACAGAAAACAGATCGAGGGAGATGAGGAGATTGCTGAAGAGCTTCAAAACGGAAATAAACCCGACAAAAGAACAGATCATTAAGATCAATAAGACCATCGGAACCTGCAGATATGTCTACAACTTCTATCTTGCTCATAATAAAGAACTTTATGAGAAAGGTGAAAAATTTATGAGCGGTAAGAAATTCAGCGTATGGCTGAACAACGAGTATCTTCCGAATCACCGGGAATACGCCTGGATCAGAGAAGTGAGTTCTAAATCCGTGAAAAAGTCAATTGAAAACGGATGTAGGGCATTTACAAAATTCTTTAAAGGCGAAAGGGGGTTTCCTAAGTATAAAAAGAAAGGAAAATCCGATGTGAAAATGTATTTTGTTAAGAATAATCCGAAAGATTGTTTTTGCGGAAGGCACAGGATCAGCATTCCAACACTGGGATGGGTGCGTCTGAAGGAGAAGGGATATATTCCAACAACACAAAACGGATATGTGATCAAAAGCGGTACCGTATCCGTAAAGGCAGGCAGGTATTTTGTATCTGCACTCGTAGAAATCCCGGATACAAAGACAGCGGATCACAGCAATTTTGGAAATCCCGGAATTGGGATCGATCTGGGTCTGAAAGAGTTTGCGGTAGTTTCTAATGGAAAGGTCTATCCAAACATCAATCAGTCAGCAAAGTTAAAGAAACTGGAAAAACAATTACGCAGGCAGCAGAGATGCCTGTCACGTAAATATGAAAAATTAAAGAAATATGAGAAATTAAAGAAAGGAGAGTCCACTCAAAGAGCGAATATACAAAAACAAAGGCTCAAGGTACAAAAGCTTCATAACAGGATCGATAACATCCGCACTGACTACATAAATAAGACAATCGCTGAGATCGTGAAAACCAAGCCGTCTTATATAACGATTGAAGACTTAAATGTAAAAGGGATGATGAAGAACAGACATCTTTCAAAAGCGGTTGCATCACAAAAGTTTTATGAGTTCAGAGTTAAACTGAAAAACAAATGTGATGAAACTGGTATTGAGCTGAGAATTGCAGACAGATATTATCCCTCTTCAAAGAGGTGCCATTGCTGCGGATGTATCAGGAAAGATTTAAGACTTTCAGAGAGAGTATACAAATGCGGCTGTGGATATATCGGGGATAGAGATCTTAATGCAAGTCTTAACTTAAGAGATGCAAAGATCTACAAAGTGGCATAAACAGGTCCCTGCAGACAGGTACCGATGGCTATTTCGGGAATTTACGACTGTGGAGTGTACAAGAACCTGTAAGTAGTGTGTTATTCGTAATCACCAAAGCATACACAATGAAACAGTAAGTGATGTTCGCGAGAACTCACAGCGTCTCGATGTGAGTATATTTAGTCACATTTTGAGTGGCAGGTGAAGGATATGAATAAGCGCGAGTGGGAAACTATGAGTGACAATGATTTTGAAATTATACTTGAAAGCAGTGTTTCAGAATTGCCTCCGGATGATATTGTTGCGGAAGTCACTCCGTGGAAAAAGTCAATGAACCATGTCCTGGTTGGTGTGGCACTAAATGCTATTACATTGAATTTTTGGTGCCTCAACTATATCCTCCCCGGCATTGGAACGGTTTTGCAATTGTTAGGTTTTCGTGCTCTGCGAAATGAGAATAAATGGTTCAAAACCTGTTTTATTATAACAATTATTAGAAGTATATACTTCTTTCCTTTGTTGATACTCAATACGACAATTATGCAAAGCGCCATATATGCCACTCCTTTTGTATCAATGCTGACCATTGCCAATCTTGTACTTGTGTTCATGGAGTTCATTGGTCTCTGGCGAGGCTTTATATCCATCCAACAGAAGGCAGGTCTTTCTCCGCACGCTGGTGGAGTCGTTGCCTTGATTGTATGGTATGCATTTATGTGTGTTCTTGCACTTATTCAATATATCTGGTTAATAATTGCCGGGGCAATGGTTATAGGATATATTTTCATTATTTGCAATCTCTGCAAGTTGTCCGAGGAACTTGATGAGGCTGGCTATATGATTCATCCCGCACATATAATGGTGTCGGATTACTGTGTAGTTGCTGCTATTTCTGTTTTTCTGGCGATTGGGTTTGTTTGTGGTTATGCATTTGGCGGCAGCTATCCTATGAAATGGACTAAACAGGATATCACCGAGCATACAGAGGTGGAAAAAATCCAAAGTCATTTAATTGAGCTTGGTTTTCCGGAGGATGTATTAAATGATCTTACAGCGGAGGATATCGCATCCTGCGAGGGGGCTGCTCAGGTTGTTGTGGATGTAACAGAGGAAACTGTGAGTGATGAGAGAAACGTAACGGCTGAGTCTGGCAGGAAAAATGACAGACATATGGTCCAGGATACGGTTTATGATGCTAAAGAACTTCGCATTACGGGAGTTGGAGTTCAAATTCTCGGTGAGCGAGAACAATGGATTATTTTTCATCATTTCGTTTGGATGACAGACCCTGGATTCTATGGAACAGAATCTATTCAGCTTTGGCCGGTATACCGAGACACTTCCGAGGGCTGGCGGTCTGCTGGTGAAATCACAGGACGTGTATTGTATGACAAAAATGGTAAAACTTTTGTTTCTGATTTTTACTCTCTTGGCTCTGAAACAGTTACTTCCAATACTATGATCTGGGGAGAACAGAATAATATCGATGTTTTTGCAACTTTTTCGATGCCTCGAAATAGCGAACATCAGAGGGGATATGTTGCATATCCGGTTGTCGAAGTTCAAGATGACTTCATCATAAGCAGCTGGTTTAATTATACACATCAAAAAACCTGGTTTCAGTATCCAGCTATGACTGCAATGGAAAAAAGAATGACAAATGACTGGAATGATACAGGAGCATTTAAAACAATTCAAGATGCATTACAGTTTTACCCAACCGATGAAGGTGTCGAATTAATAAACTAAGAAAAATGTTTTCCGGGATTCCCAGGGACAATTCTCCTGTCCCAAACGAATCCCGGAACTGAATTCCGGAACGGAACTCCAAAACTGAACTTTAAAAGTTTCTTTACGTCACAGACAGCATATTGTACAGTTTTAACAGGCGAATATCTTCCTTTGACACTTTTAACTGCCGAATCAATGCTTCATCCTCTTTAAGCTTTGTTTTGGAGAACAGCATCTTTATAGCAATCGGCATCATCGGGCGAGAGGAGAAACCGTTGAACAGTCCCCATTTGGTGTCAGAATCCAGGTAAGAGGCGAGAATCTGAGCGCTTGCCTGCTCTAGAGCAGTGTCCTGATTAAAAAGGGATATCTGAGTCATTGCATCGTAATGCTCAATATACCCCCAATAGGTATTCTCACAATTTTGATAATTCTGATAGTCTTTAAAATTCATATACATCATAATTCTATATCGATGATCTTCCGTTTCGGACAAAACATCGAAAACACAGCGCATAATCTTATTCGTACGCCCGTCAAAAAGATAAGAATAAAACTGGGATGCGCCTTGAAAAAAAGCCGGACTGCTGACGCGCTCCGAGATTCTGGTACGTCTGGGCGGACAATAAAGAAGCTGCTCCACATGAACTTCGAGAGCCTGTGCAATTTCATAAAGAGTTTCAATATCAACGGAAATCTCACCTTTTTCATATTTAGATATGGTGGATTTACTTTTGTGAATCCGAACGGACAGGTCATCCAGTGTCATACCGTGCTTTTTGCGGAAATTGCGAATGCGGGATCCGATCTGTATACTGATTTCGGCCATGATTATTCCTTTCATGAAAAGTGTCGTACAAATCAATAAATCTGCGAATTTTATCATTTTTTTAATTACTAAATGTATTTTATCATATTTCTGAATAAATTTCCACTGACAGTAGAAAAAACAAAAAATAAGTGTCACCACATGATATTTTGGTTATTTTGACGAGAAACCATCCTATTTGTTACAATCATTCCACAAGATGCAGCTGCTTGAAAAAACACAATGAAAGGAATGAAAGCAATATGTATAATTTTGACGAAGTAATTGACAGGTGTCATACCAATGCGATGAATACAGATGGATTTCGCAGCTATATTTTCCATGCAGATGACACAATGAAATTCCCTTATGCAGATGATGAATTCATCCGTATGTGGGTGGCAGACATGGAATTTGCTACACCTGATGTAGTTATTGACGGAATGAGAGAACGTCTGGACAAGCGTATCTTCGGATACACAAGAGTATTTGAAAACAGCTACTACGAGGCATTTTCAAAGTGGTGCAAAGATCGTTATGACTGGAGTTTTGACAAAAAGGAACTGGTAATGTCCAACGGAATTATCCCGGCTCTGTATGAACTGGTTCAGTACATCACAAAACCTGATGAAAAAGTCCTGTTCCTGACACCCTCTTATGCATATTTTAAGTATGCTGCCGACTTCAGCGACAGAGCTTGTTCCTGCTCTGATCTGATTAATGAAGACGGTCACTACACAATTGATTTCGAAGACTTTGAAAAGCGTGTGGCAGAAGAAAAAACTACCCTTTTTATCTTCTGTAATCCTCATAACCCCAGCGGACGTGTATGGACGGAGGACGAATTGAAAAAGATTGCAGAAATCATTGAACGCCACAATATCTGGGTGATTTCCGATGAAATCCACTGCGACCTGCTTCGAATGGATCAGAAACATATCCCGTTAGGAAAGGTAATGCCGGAATATGACCGTCTGGTTACATGTATGGCTCCTAGTAAAACCTTTAACCTTGCCGGTATGATGATCTCCAACATAATGATTCGCAATGAAAAACTGCGTGAGATCTGGATGGCACGTCACTACAACTTTGATAATCCGCTGAGTATTGCAGCAGCACAGGCCGCTTATGAAAAGGGATCTGACTGGCTGGAAGCACTGAGAGCATATCTGGATGAGAATTTCCGCTATGTAGGAGAATATCTGAAGGAAAATCTGCCCAAAGCCAGATATCGTGTGTCCGAGGCAACCTACCTTGCATGGGTTGACCTGTCTGAATATTTTGAAACAGACGAGAATCTTCCAATGTTTTTTGCTTATAAGGCCGGTGTATTGCTGGAGGGCGGAAATATGTTCGTACAGCATTCAGATGGCTTTATCCGCCTTAACCTGGCATGTCCGAAGGCTACTGTTGCAGAAGGTCTGCGTAGAATCTGTGAAGCAGTAAATACAAAACATACGGAGAAATATTTAGGGGAAACAAACTGATTTTGTAAATAATTACAATAGGTATTAAACAAAGGAGAAATACACACATGAACGACACGCAAAAAAACTATGGGGGAAAAGCATTGCTTCCGATTATTGCATTTTTAGGGTTATACCTGGGCTGCGGAACATTCTTCTCAATCAAAGGAGTCGAATCTCCATTTTGGCTGATGCCAAGATATGTAGCGTTAATGGTCGGTATTCTGGTAGCAATGATCTGTTTCCGGAAAGATAAGAAATTTTCAGAAAAAGTCGATATTTATTGTAAAGGAGCAGGCGCTTCCGGTGTTATGCTGATGGGAATTATTGTTCTTCTGGCAGGAGGATTCGCAAGTGCTACAGAAGCTATCGGAGGAAAAGAATCTGTGGTAAATCTTGGTATCCATCTGATTCCTACACAGTTTCTGATTCCGGGTATATTTCTGATTTGCTGTATCATCTCTACCTGTATCGGTACTTCCATGGGAACGCAGGTTACCATGATTCCTGTAGCAATCGCACTTGCACAGGGTGCAGGATTAAGCGTAGGTATGGCTGGGGCAGCTGCAATTGCAGGAGCTTACTTCGGAGATAACCTTTCTATGATTTCTGATACCACCATCATTGCAACCAAAGGTGTTGGAGCGGAAATGAAGGATAAATTCATCATGAATTTTAAAATTGCAATACCGGCTGCAGTGATAACGATGCTGTTTTATGCTGTTCTTAGTATAAAAGGCGGAACAGTCACAGCAGGTACAGAAGCAGGAGCATACAATATTTTGACAATTCTTCCCTACATTGCTGTAATTACACTTGCTGTTATTGGTCTGGATGTAATTCTGGCATTATCGATTGGGACAGGACTTGCCTGCATCATTGGTCTGGCAGTTGGAAAAATTGGATTTTTTGACTGGGCTCAGGCAGTTGGCTCAGGTATGGAAGACATGTTCTGGCTTGCCGTATTTGCTATGATGGTTTCTGGTATGATGGAACTGGTTCGATACTACGGTGGTATTCAGTGGCTGGTTGATACAGCTATGAAGTATACAAAAAGCAGAAAGAGCTGCCAGTATGTAATCAGTCTTCTGTCTATGGCGATTTCCGGTACGACTCTGAATAACCCGGTTGCATGTTTGATCAGTGCACCGATTGCAAAAGAGCTTGGTGGAAAATATAAGATTGCACCGAAGCGTATGGCTTCTCTGCTTGATATTTTTTCCTGTGCAATTTTGATGGTTGTTCCACATGACAGTGGCTGCCTGTTAGTTCAGCAGTATGGCGGCTGTTCTTACCTTGATATAATAAAATATGCATTTTATCCTGTGCTCCTTGTACTTTTCACCTGCATCACCATCCAATTCGGACTTTTGATGACAAAGGAGGAGAAAGAAGCTGTAGCGTTGGAAAAAGCAGCTAAATAAAAAGGAAAAGATGTTTTAGGTCAGCGCAGCTGACGAACCGCTCGCAGCAAGAATGCCGATGGCATTCTTGAAGTTGGCAGTGACAGGGCGGGAACAATCTGAAAATTTCAAAAAATATAAAAAACTAAAAACAGGAGGATACTGTAATGAACGTAATCGATACAAAAAAAGCACCTGGAGCAATTGGACCTTATTCACAGGGATTTGAAGTAAACGGAATTGTATACACATCCGGACAGATTCCGGTAAACCCTGAAAATGGCGAAGTACCTGAAGGAATCGCAGCACAGGCAGAACAGTCCTGCAAAAATGTAGGTGCAATTCTGGAAGCAGCAGGAAGCAATTTTGAAAAAGTTTTCAAAACTACCTGTTTTCTGGCTGATATGGGTGATTTTACAGCATTCAACGAAGTATATGCAAAATACTTCGTTTCTAAACCGGCACGAAGCTGTGTAGCTGTAAAAACACTTCCGAAGGGTGTTTTATGTGAAATTGAGGCATCAGCAGTAAAATAACAGGGAAAATTATTATGGATAAACAGGAATTTTTACAAAAATATGTGGTAGATCGTCACGGAACAGATTGTTCCAAATGGGATGGACTGCAGGCAAAGTTCGGTGAAGATGATCTGATTGCTATGTGGGTTGCAGATATGGAATTCAAGACCTGTGATGCAATTCTGGATGCAATGACAGCCAGAGTGCAGCATGGAGTATTCGGCTACGGCAGCGTGCCGGATCGGTACTATAAACTGTATTCCGACTGGATGGAACAGAGATATCATTTCCCGGTTAAAAAGGAATGGGTACGCTTTGCAACCGGCTGTGTAACAGGAATCGCATATATGATTCATGCATTTACAAAACCGGGCGATGCCTGTATGATCCTGACACCTGTTTACTACCCTTTTCACAATGTGGTCACCAATAACGACCGGAATCTGGTTCAGGTGGAGCTTGATTATGATAACGGACATTTTTCCATGAATTATGAAGCCATCGAACAGGCTATTACAGAGCACAATGTAAAGATGTTCATTCATTGCTCGCCGCACAATCCGGCAGGACGTGTGTGGACAGAGGAAGAGCTGGACAAGGTACTGGCAATCTGTAAAAAACATCATGTTTTAGTAGTAAGTGATGAAATTCACCAGGATATTACATTTGGGGAAAACCACTTTATTCCTGCAGCAGCAGTTGCCGGAGGAAAATATCAGGATATTCTGCTCACTCTGAATTCTTCCTCCAAGACCTTTAACCTTGCCACCCTGATTCATTCTCATATAGTCATTATCAATGATGAGCTGCGCAAACAGTATGACAGGTTTGCATCCGGCATGAATCGTACAGAGGTGAGTGTTATGGGCATGGTTGCCACTATGGCAGGCTATGAATACGGCGCTCAATGGCTGGAGTCCCTTCTGGAAGTAATTCAGGACAATTACAACTACTTGAAAGAAGAACTTAAAAAAGCTCTTCCGAAGGTTGTAGTATGTGATATGGAAGGAACCTATCTGCCGATGCTGGATCTGCGTGCATATGTGGATCCGGATAAAACTCAGGAAGTTGTCCAGAAACATTGCCGTCTGGCGGTGGATTACGGAGAATGGTTCGGAGAAAGCTGCAAAGGATTTATCCGTGTAAATCTTGCAACCGATCCGAAATATGTAAAACAGGCGCTGGCAAATCTGATTGCTGAATTAGCTGATAAATAGCAACCTGGCTAACAGCATAAATAGCGGTTTGAAAAATGACAGCTGAAAGGACAATAAGATATGTGCTTTATGATGCAGTAAAGCAAAACGATGGAATAGGAATGCCTCTGTTCCGAATGGAAGATGGAACAGATACTCTTGATTTAGCGCAGGTCATGAAAGCAAACGAAAAATAACAAATCATCAGATGCATACAGGAGGATACAAGCATGGACTGTAATAAAATGAAAAAAGATCTGGACTGGAGCAACATCGGATTTACATACCGCCAGACAGATATGAGATACGTAGCTAATTATAAAAATGGCGCATGGGATGAAGGCAGACTGACAACAGATGCAGAAATCACATTGAATGAATGTGCAGGTGTTTTTCAGTATTGTCAGGAAGTATTCGAGGGATTGAAGGCATATGAAACGAAAGATGGTCATATTGTTACATTTCGTCCGGATCAGAATGCAGAACGAATGATGAATTCTGCAAAAGGACTGGAAATGCCTGAATTTCCGAAAGAGCGTTTCCTTGATGCTTTGGATCAGGTCGTACGTGCCAATGCAGCCTGGGTTCCCCCTTATGGCAGCGGTGCTACTCTTTATGTCCGTCCATATATGTTTGCATCTTCACCTGTAATCGGTGTAAAACCGGCTGATGAATATCAGTTCCGCATTCTTTGCACTCCGGTAGGACCGTATTTTAAAGGCGGCGTAAAACCTCTTACCATCTGTGTCAGCGATTTTGATCGTGCAGCACCTCATGGAACAGGACATATCAAAGCGGGTCTGAATTATGCCATGAGCCTTCATGCATATGTGGATGCCCACGCACGCGGTTATGATGAAAATATGTTTTTAGATCCGGCAACCAGAACTTATGTAGAAGAAACCGGCGGTGCCAATTTCTTCTTTGTAACGGAATCAGGAACTATTGTAATTCCCAAATCAGATTCCATTCTTCCATCTATTACCCGCCGATCAATGAAAACAGTTGCTGAACAGTATCTGGGAATGAAAGTGGAAGAACGCCCGGTGGCTCTTTCAGAACTGGAGAATTTTGTGGAATGCGCTCTCTGTGGAACAGCAGCAGTTATTTCTCCGGTTGGAAAAGTTGTCGATCATGGAAAAGAAATCTGTTTTCAGAACTGTCAGGACAAAATGGGACCGGTCACAGAAAAATTATACCATCTGCTGACAGGTATTCAGCTTGGAGAAGCAGAAGCTCCTGAAGGATGGATTCGCAGAATTTTATAATTTCAAAATAAAAGCAGAGAGCATGTAATTCTCCCCTCCATCAGTTCCGTGATTCATCGGACAGGCAGATTTCAGCAAAAAACAGCCCGGAGATATTTTATGCAGGACCTGTAAGAAGCATTGGGCAGAATGCCCCCGGTTCCTTACAGGCCTTCGTATAAAATATCTCCGGGCATCCCCTGGACAATTCTCCTGTCCCAAACGAATCCCGGAACTGAACTTCAAAACTGAACTCTAAAACTCAACTCCAAAACGGATTCTCCAAATTATTCCGGATAATTCATATTTTCATCCTTGATACAATAAAGACATGTATTCAGATATTTTTCTGCCAGCAGCTTTGCTATAGGCAGGTTCTGATCGAGATAGTTGCCGCAGTCTCTGGCTGCAGCGCCGGGGATATCCCCTTCAAAATCTCTTATAAATTCAAACATACCGATCACCAGTTCCACGATATCCTTTGATGTATAATCTCCATTTAAAATCAGATAATTGCCGGTACGGCAGCCCATAGGCCCGAAATAAATGGTTTTATCAGCCCATACGGGATGATTGCGCAGATAAGTAGCGCCAAGATGCTCAATTGTGTGAAGTTCTGCCGTATTCATAACCGGCTCGCGATTGGGCTTTGTCATACGCAGATCAAAAGTGGTCAGCACGGCATTTCCGGCGGTATCTTTTCTTGAAACATAAATACCAGGCAGAAGATCCAGGTGATTTACAGTAAAGCTTGCTATTTTCTCCATAAATATATACCTCGTTTTTTCATAATATGATATAAAGATTCAGGTCTGTCGGAATCGTGCGAAAGACGGATACGGAATCTTTTCTGTATGGATGTATTATAACGAAAAAAGCCCGGTTATGCAATGCACGGTGAACGCAAGCCTTTCATTTTTGACAAAAAATCATGCGCTTACCGTGTTATGCAGCGCAGTCCGAATTGACTTTTAGAAGTCGGTGTGGTAGAGTTTAAGCCATAATGGATAAATAGATTCTTCGGGAGGACAGAAGAGATGATTAATGATAAAAAAGTTTTATTCAGCGGCATGCAGGCTACAGGAAATCTGACACTTGGAAACTATCTGGGTGCGCTGAAGAACTGGGTAACTCTTTGCGATGATTATGAGTGTTTTTATTCTGTAGTAGATATGCACTCTATTACAGTGCGCCAGGATCCTGCGACTCTGCGCAAAAGATCAAGAGAACTGCTTATGATCTATATTGCAGCAGGAATTGATCCGGAAAAGAACTGTCTTTACTACCAGTCTCACGTTCCGGGACATGCAGAGCTTGCATGGATTCTGAACTGCTTTACTTATATGGGTGAACTGAACCGTATGACACAGTTTAAGGATAAATCTGCAAAGCATGCTGACAATATCAATGCAGGTCTGTTTACTTACCCTGTACTGATGGCAGCGGATATTCTGCTTTATCAGGCGGATGTAGTGCCTGTAGGTATCGATCAGATGCAGCATCTGGAGCTTACAAGAGATATCGCAGAACGTTTTAACAATATTTACGGCGATGTATTTACGATTCCCGAGCCTTATATCGGCAAGGTCGGAGCGAAGATCATGAGCCTTCAGGATCCTGCTAAAAAGATGTCAAAATCAGATGAAAATCCCAACGCCAGCATTTATCTGATGGATGATCCTGATACGATCATGCGCAAGTGCAAACGCGCGATCACTGATTCGGAAGGCGTGGTTCTTTATCGTGACGAACAGCCTGGCGTAAAGAATCTGATCGATATTTACAGTGCATGTTCAGGAAAAACACCTGCTGATATCGTGAAAGAATTTGACGGCAGAGGTTACGGCGACCTGAAGATGGCTGTCGGAGAAGCAGTTGTATCCGTTCTGAAGCCTCTGCAGGAGCGTCATGCAGAGCTGGCAAAGGATAAAGCTTATATTGATGGCATTATTAAAAACAATGCAGAAAAAGCAGCATACTTCTCCAATAAAACCCTGACAAAGGTAAAACGTAAAATCGGCTATCCTGACAAGATTAGATAGATTTCAGATAGTGGAAATTCGGATAACGGAATTTTGTACAGCGGAATTGCTGAATAATAAAAGCCCGGTATACAAGGATTTCGAAGACAGAGGCGATTTTTTCTCAGTCTTCGAAAAGCCTGTATACCGGGCTTGTTTTTTATCAATGTTCGGGCGAATGGTGTCCGTTTGCTGCCTCTGAGTGTGAGGCGGAGGCGGCGGAGGAAGCAGAGGGGGAGCTGGGTGCATTGGATGCATCTTCCTTACTCTTGGATTCTGCGTCGTCTTTGGATTGGGCTTCGCTTTTGGATTCGGCTTCGCTCTTGGAGGCGGAGACAGATTCCGAAATGGATTCTGCTACATGGTCAACGTTACAGGTTCCGAGTCTGCCGAGGGCAAATGAGGTATCGTCTGAATCGCCGACAGCAGCGGAGTCCAGGGACATAAAGACTCTTGTCTCCTGTTCCGGACATTTGTCTGTGGCTCTCAGCCCTGATTTTTTGCAGACGGTAACGCCGATATGCTTGTCACAAACCTCTGTCGGTGCGGTTCCTTCGGCAAAATACTCTGTATAAGCCATGCTGCCTCTGGGGTCTTTGTCGCATACGCCTGCGATTGCCAGCTTGCCTGATTTGGAGCAGATGGTTCTGGAAACAATGCCGGCGGGCGCCTTAAAGCCGGGATCGGGCAGATCCTCGTGGACACGGGTCATAATGGCTTTCCAGATATTTTTGTGGTAATTGGTATAGCTGGAGTCCTTAATTTCCTGTACATCATCGTAGCCTGACCAGATTACACCCGTATAATAAGGAGAAAATCCTGCAAACCAGATATCCCATGTATTGGTGGTAGTACCTGTTTTTCCGGCAATGGACATATTGGGTACATTGGCACGGCGGCCGGTTGCGTAAAGCCCGGAAACGTTGCCTGAATTGGGGTAGGCAGGGCCGTCCATTGTGGATTCCATTGCATTGGTCAGCAGGTAAGCGGTAGTTTTCTTCATAACCGTGTGAGTTTCCGGTGTATTGTCAATGATCACATTGCCGTCGCTATCCAGAATTTTGGTATAGAAAACTGGTTCTGTGTATTTGCCTTTGTTGGCAATTGCAGCGTAGGCGGCTGTGGTTTCAAGGTTGGTAACACCGCGTGTCAGACCGCCAAGACTCAGTGAAGGGTTGATATCGGTGTAGGTTCTGCCGCTTGAATCGGTATAGGATTCCACAAGTGTTGAAAAACCGTATTTTTCCAGATATTCAAATGCCAGAGGCGGGGTCACTGTTTCGTTAAGGGACTTAACGGAAACGATGTTCATGGAGTACATAATAGCCTGCCGAACAGTGGAATAGCCCATATATCCGTTCTTCCAGTAGTTGGAAAAGTCCTTTTTGCCAACGGAATAAGGACCGTCATAATAAACGGTGCCAAGGGTATCGCCGCAGCTGTCAAGGGCAGGAGTAAAGCCTGCAAGCACCTTAAACAGAGAGCCTGGCTGTCTGACAACGTTGGTTGCACGGTTCAGGGAGAGGCTGGCGGTTTTCTTACCGCGTCCGCCGGAAATTCCCAGTACATATCCGGTCTTCTGATCCATCAGGACAAAGGAAACCTGAGGCTGAAGCGTGTAATCAATATAGGTCAGTTCCCAGCTGTCGCCAGCTTTTTTGTTGGTTACGGAGGCTGCAAATTCCCTGATGTCCTTCATCAGACCATCTTTTGTATTGGAAATCAGCTTATAATCAGGATTTTTCGCCCGGAAATACTTTTTCAGATGGGTTTCGGTAAAGGTTTCCGTGGTTTCATCTGAATGAGTAACCTTTATGGTAAAGGTACAGGAGTACTGAGTCTGGGAAGCGGAGTAATGAGCTTCATTATTCACTTCCGAGTCAATGATCTTCTGAATAGAAGGATCCAGAGTGGTATAGATCTGCAGACCGCCGCTGTAAAGCAGGTTGCTGGCCTGAGCCTGAGTGTATCCGCGGTCCTTCTGAAGATCTTCTGAAACCTGTTCAATTACTGCATCAACAAAATAGCTGTTTGGCTTATCCTTTTTGGAGGCATATGTTTTGTTATGGTTCTTGATTCTCGCATATACGTTATCCTTCAGAGCCTTTGCTTTCTGCTTTTTGGAGATCAGCCCCTGTTCCAGCATATCCTCCAGAATCTTTTCCACACGTTCTCTGTTTTTGTCGGGATGTGTGATGGGGTTGTAGGCAGAAGGGTTATTGGTAATAGCAGCGATAACCGCGCATTCGGCCAGATTGAGTTCAGTGTAATCCTTGCCGAGATAGCGCTGGGAAGCCTGATAAATACCAAGGGTGTTATTGCCGAGGTTGATGGTATTCAGATAGCTCAGCAGGATATCCTCCTTGCTGACTTCCTCTTCCAGCTGAAGCGCCAGATACTGTTCCTGAATTTTACGTTCCAGCCGGTCTCCGAAGCTGTCCTCTTCCAGCCAGTTGGTAAAAACATTATTTTTGATCAGCTGCTGAGTAATGGTACTTGCGCCTTCGGAAAACTTAAATCCGGCGAGGACGCCTTTGACTCCCGCGCGGACAATTCCCTTCAGGTCAATTCCGTTATGCTCCCAGAACCGCGAGTCTTCTACGGAAACAAATGCATTGATCAGATTTTTGGGAATAGAATTATAATCTTTTACATTCGTTCTGTTGGAACCGGCCTGAACCAGCGTTTCAATTACTTTGCCGTTGGCATCGTAGATAAGAGATCTTTGTTGTGAAGGAATAACATCCTCGTTGCTGATCTTGGGGGCATCCGCGATGATTCCCCGAATCATACCTATGCCGACCGCTGCAATCAGACAGAACAAAAGCAGCAACGCAATCAGAACTGCAGAAATTGTTGCGAATACAGAACGGGACTTTCTTTTCTGACGCCGTGAGACGTTCTTTTTCAGTTCGTCCTGTGTTCCTTTTTTTCCTAAATTCATACATATATCCTTTCGTTATATCTTTTATGGAATCTGATGGCACCAGGATAAAAACCCCTTTTGACCCCGGTATCATCTGATATAAGCGGCATGAAAAAATCCCGTGCAGCCTACATCGTCTGTGTCAGAGGTCGGAAGCCTGTATGGATCAAATGTAGGATTCCGCGGACACATAACGTCATTATAACAAATTCCGGAAAGAAAATAAACAGAGGATTTATGAAAGAGTTTTGGAATTCGTAAAGATTTTATTAAACTTTACGGCTGCTTTTGCAAACAGAAAGCTTTTGTGATATGATTAGGAAAGATTTTGTCAGAAGCCGGTTTAATTTGCGGTTGAAACTGCTTTTCAACCGCTGCTTTTTCATATATACTGGTGCTGACAGCTTTTTAGTGGCTGATAGCAGTTACGTTCACAGCTGTGCTGTGAACAGCAACCTGACAGAGGCTTAACAGTAACCTGACAGAAGCTTAACAGTAATTTAACTGAGGTTTTATATGGTGGAATCATACAAAACCGTCTATATGGGCGGGGAAGAAGAAATTATAGAGAAAAAATCGCGTTTTATTGCGGTTGTGGAGCACGTGGAATCGGAAGAAGAAGCGCTTGCTTTTATTGAAGCAGTCCGCAAAAAACACTGGAATGCAACGCATAATTGTTTTGCATATATCATTGGTACAAAGCAACCGCTGATGCGCTGCAGTGATGATGGTGAACCATCGGGAACTGCGGGCCGTCCTATGCTGGATGTGCTGATGGGAGCAGAGCTGTGCAATATCGTAGTTGTAGTCACACGGTATTTCGGAGGTACGCTTCTGGGAACCGGAGGACTGGTGCGCGCTTACTCCGGCGCTGTAAAAGCAGGGCTTGCGGGCAGTATGCTGATCACCAGAAGGCTGGCAAAGCAGCTTACGATTGTCTGTGATTACACCTGGATCGGCAAGATCCAGTATCTGGCGGCACAGATGAAGCTGAGGATACTGGAGACAGATTACAGTGATCTGGTGAAGATGGTTCTTCTGGTACCGGTTCAGGACAGCAGCCGTTTTGAAAAACAGATAACAGAGGCCACGAATGCGCAGGTAAAGGCAGAGGAAACCGCGCAGCTGTATTATGCTGAGGCGGATGGAGAATGCCTGTTATTTGATCATTAATTTTGACCATTAATCCTAAAAGCAGTAAGAATGCCGGCGGCATTCTCGAATTTAAGAAAAGAAGGTAAAAAGCGATGTTTACATATGAAGATGCAGTAAAAGCAATTGATGAGATCCCGAAATTTCTGGAAGCGCCCTCTGTAGCGCATACAAGAGCGGTTCTGGATGCAATCGGAGCGCCGGATGAGAATATGAAGATCATTCATGTGGCAGGCACCAACGGAAAAGGCTCCGTTTGTGCATTTGTCAGCAGTATGCTTTCCTCACAGGGGAAAAAGGTCGGAACCTTTACCTCTCCTCATCTGATCAAGATGAATGAGCGAATCAAGATCAACAATGTACCGGTTTCCGATGATGAGTTTCTGCGCTCATATCTTCACGTAAAAGAGTGCTGCAAAGAACTGGGCGAGATGAACTATTTTGAATATCTGTTTGCTATGGGCATGGATATTTTCTCAAAAGCGGATCTTGACTATGTGGTGCTGGAGGTTGGCCTTGGAGGCCGTATGGACGGCACCAACGCGATTAAAGCGCCGGTTTGCTGTGCGATTACTTCTATTAGTATGGATCACGTGGAGATTCTTGGCAATACGATTTCCGAGATTGCAGCGGCAAAGGCGGGAATCATCAAGCCCGGTGCAAAGGTGGTTTATGACAATACCAGAGCTGAGGCTTCAGAGGTGATCCGGAAGGAAGCCGCTCTTTACGGCAATGATGCGGCAGGAGTGGATGCCTCATGGTATGAACGCGCCGGTATGGACAAGGGAAATCTGATGATCGATGTCAAAAAAGGCGCTTTTGCAGGTTCCAGACTGTATATCCCCTTTATTGCCGAATATCAGGCAATCAATGCGCTGCTTGCGGTATCTGTGATGGAAGCTCTGGGTATGATGGAGACTGCGGAGCAGATTGAGGAAGCAAGAGGCGGATTGATGATGACCCGCTGGCCGGGACGTATGCAGCAGGTTCTTCCCGGAGTTTATATAGATGGTGCGCACAATGAAGACGGAATCGGCAAATTCGTTCAGGCAGTACAGGCTGTTCCCTGCAGCGGAAGAAAGTTACTGCTGTTTTCAGCTGTAAAGGAAAAGGATGTGGATCTGATGGCGCGCCATATCGGCAGGGAAGCGGATTTTGCTGAAATTATGATTACTGAGATTGAGAATTCCAGACAGCTGGGCTGCGAGATCCTGGCAGACAGGCTGAAACATTATTATGAAGGACCTGTAGAGATCTGCCCCGGAATCCGCAAGGCTTTTGACAAAGCAATGTCGGAAAAGAAAGAAGAGGATATTTTGTTTATCGCAGGTTCTCTGTATCTGGCGGGCAGCATCATGGAATTTTTGCAGACAGATAAAGAATAGCGGCAGGAGGTTATTTTATGTTGGATTTTGATGAAGAACTGAAAAAATTCACTCCAAGTGAAGAAGTAGACAGAGAAACTGCTAAGGTGGACACGGAGCAGGTAAGCGATATGGCTGACGTGCTGATGGAATTACTGAAAGATTAACGGGTGGTGAATCGCATCATGAAATGTTGTAAATGTAACGCTGTGATAACAGACAGGGCAAAAAGCTGTCCTTCCTGTGGGATGCGTCTGAAGGAATACAGACATCTGGTGTATCTGTCGAACGGCTTATATAATTCTGCACTGGAACGTGCAAAAAGAAGAGATCTTTCAGGCGCCGTTCTGACCCTGAAAAAGTGTCTGGAACTGAATAAACGTCAGACACAGGCCAGAAATCTGTATGGTCTGATCCTTTATGAGCTGGGCGAGGAGGGAGAAGCCGCAAGACAGTGGAAGCTTTCCATGGCATTTGACCCGGAAGACAAGCAGGCGGCGGCTCTGTTTAAAAAGGCATTTGGCAAAGGCGAGGCTGCCAGATGGCAGGAAGCTGCAAATAAATATAATCAGGCGCTGCGGTGTGCGAGAGAAGGCTCTCTGGATATTGCGGTGGTGAATCTGAAAAAAGTGATTGCGTCGTATCCTCATTATGCAAAAGCAGTTCGCCTGATGGCGCTGATCTGTATTAAGCAGGAGGATTACGCCCGGGCCTGCCGTGTGCTGAAGCCGCTTTTGGAGGCTGATACAACGGATGTGCAGGCAGCCGGGTATATGAAGGAGGCCGCCGCACTTGCGGGAGGTTCTCTGAAATCAGCGATCAAGGAGCAGGAAGAAAGAGAAGAGCGGGAGAATCAGGATGTGATTATTCCGCCGTACAGTGAGAAAAATGAACTGCTGCATGATTTTATGTGTATTGCAGGAGGTCTGCTCCTGGGAATTCTGGCCTGCATGTTCCTGGTCTTTCCTTCCGTGAAACAGCGGATGATTCAGGATAACAATACTCAGATCATGGCGTATGGAGATGACCTGTCTTCCAGAGAGGTGAAAATCCTTTCGTTGGAGCAGCAGATTGATTCTCTGAATGAAGAACTGGAAGAAACAAAGAATTCTTTAAAAGCGTATACCGGTAAGAATGGTATTCTTGATGGATATGCGAATCTGATCTCAGCAATGACTTCCTATATAGAAGGGGATTCTCTTGAAGCTGCCAAAGCATTTGCCAGCATCGATGAAAAGGCGGTTAACAATAAGATTTATAAAACCGCTTATCAGAAGATGAGTGAAGAGCTGGAACAGAATGGCCTGACGACTCTGTATACAGAAGGAAAAAATCTGTACGATCGCTATAATTTTGCTGAAGCGAAAGAGTATTTTAAGCAGTGTCTGAAAATCAAGCCTGATTACGCTGAGGTTATGTACTGGCTGGGGCTGTGTTATTTTAACAGTAAAGACCGGGATAACGCGGGCAAATATTTCTACAAGCTGCAGAAGGATTACCCGGAAACCACCTGGTCAAAGTATGCAAAACGGCTGATGCCATATTCCGCTCCGGAAGAATCCGCAGACCCGAATGAAGGGGACGAAAACGAATAAAACTGAGAAAAAGGATAGAGCGAATAAAACTGAGAAAAAGGATAAAACCGATAAAACGAATAAAATTGCTTACAAAAGAGATTGCATGAAACTGCAGTCTCTTTTTTTAACCCTGTCTGCTGCCTGAAAGCATGGACGAGGGGATATTTTGAAAAAGGAGGATCGACATGTATATGGAAAAAAAGAGCGTGAAAGCTCCGGTTTATGAAAGGGAAAAGGATGTCCTGTACATAAGACTGCCCAGGGAGTTTGATCATTTTTCAGCGCGGAATATGAAAGTGGAAACAGAGGCGCTGATCGAGGCGGCGGGAATTCGAAATATTGTGTTTGATTTTACCAATACGGAGTTTATGGACAGTACCGGAATCGGGGTTTTGCTGGGGCGCTATAAAAGGATGAAATTTGCAGGAGGCGCCGTGTATACCTGGCATGTAGGGCTTCGCATCAGGCGGATGCTTGAGGTAGCCGGAGTCACAAGACTGATCACGGAACTGGAATGAAAGCCGGACTGAAATAGAACAGGAACAGGGCTGAGGCAGAGCCGGAACAGGACTGAAGAGGAACTGGAACAGGGTAAGAGTGAGGAAGGGAGATGGAAATTCGTATGGAAACGAAATTTAATATGAAATTTGACAGCATTCCCGGCTGTGAGGGGTTTGCGAGGGTGACGGCGGCGGCTTTTGCTGCCAGACTGAATCCTACGGTGGAGGAGCTTGAGGAGTTTAAGACGGCAGTGTCTGAGGCGGTGACCAATTGTATGATTCATGCGTATGACGGGAGGGAAGGCCCGGTGAAAATGGAGGTCAGCCTGAGAGGGCGCACGGTGACTGTTAAAATAGAGGATGAAGGGAGGGGGATTGAAGACCTTGAAAAAGCAATGCAGGCCTGTTATACAACGAAGCCGGAATTGGAGCGCTCGGGAATGGGATTTACCTTTATGCAGCTGTTTATGGATGACGTTTCGGTAAAATCTTCGCCTGCGGATGGTACAGAGGTCATTATGACCAGGCGTTTTGCGGATGTGAAGGGGCCGATTCTGCCTCATTAGACAGAGCGCGGTATATTTTATGGAATTTGCGGAGCTTATCTGTGCTGCCCAAAACGGCAGCCGCACAGCGCGAGACCAGCTGGTCTGTGAAAATATGGGACTTGTCTGGAGTGTGGTCAGACGTTTCAAAGGAAGAGGCCAGGAAATGGAGGATCTGTTTCAGATCGGGAGCATTGGTCTGATGAAAGCCGTTGATAAATTTGACCTGCAGTATCAGGTTTGTTTTTCAACCTATGCGGTTCCGCTGATCGCCGGTGAAATCAGACGTTTTCTGCGTGATGACGGGATGCTCAAAGTGAGCCGTTCGCTGAAGGAGCAGGCATATAAGGCCGGAATTGCCAGAGAGCAGCTTGGAATGGAGCTTGGAAGAGACCCTACCATGGAAGAGGTAGCAGGGAGAATGGGAATCTGTGTGGAGGAGGTGGCGGCCGCTCTGGAATCTAACGCAGAGGTAGAATCGTTATCCAGAACGATCTATCAGGGAGACGGAAATGCTATTACATTAATGGACAAGCTGGAGGAGGAGCGCGATATCAGCGAGGAGCTGGTCAACCAGCTGGTTGTAGAGCAGATGCTGTCCCATTTGCCAAAGCTGGAAAAAAGACTGCTGGAGCTGCGGTATTTTAAAGAAAAAACGCAGGCGCAGACGGCAAAGGAGCTGGGGATCACACAGGTGCAGGTTTCACGGCTGGAAAGGAAGATCCTGGGGCAGCTTCGGAAAAAGCTGCCTCGCTAATTGCGAAAATCTGGTCTATCTGCTATAATCGGGGAAATAGAAGAAGAGGTGAGACTATGGATTGGAGTCAGGTGAAGACGGCATTTCCCCACCGCCGCAGAAAAAATCCAGAGACCCAAAATCAGCTCATGACAGAATGGGGCAGAAAAGTGAAGCAGGAAGCAGGCAGCGCGCCGAGAGTGCTGATGGAATATCCACGTCCGCAGATGGTGCGTTTGAAGCCGGCTGGAAGATATGAAATTCTTAATGGCTGGTGGAAATATGCAGTAATGGATTCAAGGCGCGTGCCGCAGAAGTGGGATGGGCAGATTCTGGTGCCATTTTCGCCGGAAACAGAGCTTTCCTGTGTGAAACGGCAGATTCAGCCGAATGAATATCTCTGGTATGAGAGAGAAATTGATGAGAAGGAGCTCCCTGAAAATCAAAGGGTTCTGATGCATTTTGGTGCGGTAGACCAGAGATGCGAGGTCTATCTGAACGGAAAACGGATGGCAGTCCACTCGGGCGGCTATCTGCCATTTACGGTCGAGGTTACCGGGCGTCTGAAGCAGGGGAAAAATATACTGCATCTTTGTGTACAGGATGTTTCGGATACGTCCTTTCTGACCCGAGGAAAGCAGAAGCTGGAACAGGGCGGCATGTTTTATACTGCGCAAAGCGGTATCTGGCAGACGGTCTGGCTGGAATGGGTTCCCATGAATTATGTGGAACAGATGTGGATAACTCCGCTGTATGACGATAATATGTTTGATATCCGTCTTTGCATCAACGGACCTGCATGCGACAGACAGGCAGGAATCTGTTCAACTGCGAAGGAAATGATTGAGTTAAAGCTTTATGAGCCGATCATTGAGCTTTCAGAGCAGGCGGATGGAGCTTGCTGCTTCTGCAATGCAGGAAGAACACTTCTTCGGGAGCTGCAGGTTGAGATGGAATCGGTTCAGCTCGATGCGGTGCGCCGTGAGTGTCATGTAAAAATCCTGATACCGGATAAGAAAAGCTGGACGCCGGAAACGCCGTGGCTTTACGGCCTTGGCATTACAACTGGCGAGGATCATCTGGCAGCGTATGCGGCGATGCGCTGTTTTACTGTAGAAAAGGATGAGGAAGGTATTTCCAGACTGTGTCTGAACCATAAGGTTTATTTCATGGATGGCGTTCTGGATCAGGGTTACTGGCCTGAGTCCCTTATGACACCCCCTGCGGATGCAGCAATGATTTCAGATATTATAAAGATGAAGGAAATGGGCTTCAATATGCTCCGCAAGCATTGCAAAATCGAGCCGGATCGATGGTATTATCACTGTGACCGCCTGGGAATGCTGGTGTGGCAGGATATGGTAAATGGCGGTTCGAGCTACAATATGATGAAACTATGCTATCTGCCCACCCTGATCCCGTTTTTATTTGCCAGAAGAAAAGATCAGGGAAATAAAAACTATCACAAAACAGGCAGAGGTCAGCGTGAAAGCCGCCGGATCTGGAATGAGGAAGCGCATGAGACTGTAGATCTGCTGTACAACCATCCATCCGTGGCTGCGTGGGTTCTGTTCAATGAGGGCTGGGGACAATTTGAAGCCCGAAAAGCCTGCAAGGAGATAAAAGAACAGGATGCGACCCGCTTTGTCGATCATGCCAGCGGCTGGTTTGACCAGAAGCAGGGCGATATGCGAAGCGTACATAATTATTTTCGGAAGCTGAAGGTGGAAAAGGGTGAAAGACCCTTTGTGATTTCCGAATACGGCGGATATGCATTTAAGGAAAAGGAGCATATCTGGACAGAAAAACTGTATGGCTACGGTGTCTATAAAAAGCCGGAAAAACTGCAGCAGGCGTATAACGATTTGAAGAAACAGATCAAGCTGCTTGTTGGAGAAGGGCTTTGCGCCGCAGTGTACACACAGGTTTCCGATATCGAAGAGGAGGTCAACGGAATTTTGACCTATGACCGGGCTGTATGGAAGATACCGCCGGTTCATCATGAAAGCGAAAAAAATAGGATTATGGAAGCAAAAAAATAGTATCATGGAAGCGAAAAAATAGGATCTTGAAAAAACGGTCAGAACCAGTCAGAATCAGATAACAGAATGTGTTTCTGAAAAACCGTTATGAATAATTTTGGCTGATTTGAGAAAACTACCCTTGTAAACTCTGAATAAACAGAAAGGCGGGGTAGTTTTTTATTATGAATCAAAAAGGTCCCGATCAGGTTAAATATAAAAATGATACGGTTCATATTTCATTTAAAAAGGTGGAAAAAGTTCCGGAAAGAAAGGTTTTTCTGGGACAGGCAGGCGAAATTCATTGTGCAGATACCTCGATTGAAGCAGGCTGCCGTACAATCCTGCTGTACAGCTTTAAAGAAAAAGAGGAGAAAAAGGGATTTTCTGTTATTGAGGTGATCGCGCTGATTGAAAAACGCTATCCCGGAATCAATATAACAAATATAGGAAGTCCCGATTTTCTGCTGGAATATGAGGGGATGCGGAACACCTCTGGAAAAATGGCTGTTTTTAAGACCATTCTGGTGTGCATGGTTTCCTTCTTCGGAGCCGCATTTGCCATTATGACCTTCAACAACGACGGGGATGTTATGAATGTATTTTCAGAAGTCTATGAATATTTCACGGGGATGAAATCTGATGGGATGACACCGCTGGAGGCGGGATATTCGGTCGGGCTCCCTTTGGGAATCCTGTTCTTTTTTAATCATCTGGGCAAAAAGCGTGATCGCCTGGATCCGACGCCGTTGGAGGTACAGATGCGTTTGTACGGAGATGACGTAGCAGGAAGCGTTATTTTAAAGGAGGAGGAAAGAAGGGGGGAATAGGGTAAACGTATGCTTTTTGTGGTGGTTTACTTTTTGGGGGAAAGGGTGTGGAGGCTCCATTACAGTACAATCCTGTTCGGGGACGCGCTCTCGCTCGGATCGAACGCAGCGGTACTAAACTCTCGAACTGTCTTTCAGACAGCCCGATCGTTAAGTGCCGGCGTTCTCTATGGTCCCTTTCACAGGATCATACTGTAATTCCGCCGCCGTAGTTTTGTGATTTTTTATGGGGTTAACGGATATTGGAAAATCATGCGTTTACCGTGGGGGAAAGGCGGAAAGAAGGAAGGGAGGAAGACTGTGGAAAAGATGTAGTGCCGTAAGCTGTAGGTGGCAGGTTGTGGAAAAGTTGTGATGGGAAAGGGGTTTTTGTGGAATGGTGGATGGGATAAGAGGAGTTTTTTTGTTTTTTATCGGGTTGTGCAGCGGCGGAGTGATTGCTGCGGGTCTGTTTTCTTTTATTGTGAGCATCGGAGCATTGACCAGAATTATTGGGAAAATGCATCTGGGAAATCGTGTGCGTCTGTTTGAGTATTTTGCTGCAGCGGGTATTACTCTTGGAAATCTGGGAAGCATCTACACTCCCGGTTTGATGAAATGGCTTCCGCTTTGGTTTTCTGTTGTATTTATGGCGCTGTTTGGTCTGTTTGCCGGAATTTTTGTGGGAGTTCTGGTTATGTCACTGGCGGAGTCCCTGAATGCGCTTCCGGTATTTGCCAGAAATACGCATATGCTTGAAGGTATGAAGTATGTGATTGCATCGATTGCTGCAGGAAAAGGAATCGGCGCATGGCTGGATTTCTGGATGAATATGAGGTAGGAGAGGAGAGAAATACAGAGAAAAAATAGAGGAAAAGAGAAAAAGAAAAATAGAGAAATAGAGAGAAGAGGAAAAGAGAA
>JAUNPP010000029.1 GCA_030536685.1 Lachnospiraceae bacterium | reverse complement strand
GTTTTAGCAGCTCTGTTTTAACAGCTCTGCATTTGCCTGCTCTACCTTTAACCGGGAAAGCAGCACGGTAATGATCAGATTGATTGCCATTGGAATCCACAGATACATTACATAAAGCATGTTAATCGTTGACGGACTTTGAACTGCTGCGTTGGCAACAAAACCACTTGCTGCCAGCAGCCAGCCTGCTGCAGCAGTTCCGATTCCGCCGCCGATCTTAACACCCAGAGAAGTGCAGGAATACATGGTGCCGTCAATCCGTTTATGTTTTGTATGGAAGGTATAATCAGACGCTTCCGCGATCAGAGCATTCAAATCTCCCTGAAGCGGACTCATTCCGATAGAAGCAACAGCCGAAAATAGCAGCATCAGAGGAACACTGTCCATATAGGCTGCCGCAATAACCAGACCACGCGCAATTGTTGCTATTGCATAACCAACAAGGTTAATTTTATACATTCCTTTCATTTTTTTAACCATCACAGGTGTCAGCACCAGCCCACAGATGAGCGGAATATTAATTGCCAGCGCAAATGTACCCAGCAGCCCCTCATCTCCAAGAATATATTTCATAAAATAAATTCCCATATTTAAAGTAGCAGTAAAAATCTGAGTCAGAACATATACGCCGCAGATGATCAGATAATATTTATTGGATACAAGCATTTTAGCAGCATCCTTTAAACGGTACTTTTCAACTGCTTCTATTTCTTTTTCCGAGTGGGTTTCATCAAGCTCCTCATCTGAAAGCTCCTTTACAGAAAGAACCGATATCGTATTGACAATCAGACCAATCACCGCATAGATGATTGCTACCGTTCTCCAGCCCTCTGCGCCTCCGCCGAAGTATTTTACCGCATCCACGGTGACTGCCTGGATCAGCAAACTTGTTCCGAATGCAAACATAAAGCGGATTGAGCCCATCTGCACACGCTCGCTTCCGTTTTTTGTAATCAAAGCGGTCAGCGCAGAATACGCAATGTTGTTCGCCGTGTAAAAAACTGCATTCAAAGCGGTATAAGCAATAAAAAACCATGCATATTTTGCAAAATCACCCAGCTGTGCCGGAATTGCAAAAATCGCCACGATCATCGCCGCACAGCCGAAATATGCCCAGAGCATCCACGGTCTTGCCTTTCCCATTCTGCTTTTTGTTTTATCGATCATAGAACCAAAAAATATATCTGTCACGCCATCAAAAAGCTTCGAAAACATGATCAGAGTTCCCACAACACCGGGATTCAATCCAACCGTATCCGACAAAAAAATCATAACAAATGAGGACAGAAATGCATAGACCACGTTCCCTGCTACATCTCCCGAACCATAGCCAACTTTATTGTACCATTTCAAATACTTTCTTTCGTTCATAACTACTCCTTTTTAAAGTTTTAAGATTTCAGCTTCTTAATTTCTGATTTTCTTAATTTTCTGATTTCTTAAACTTCTTAGTTTCTTAAATTTCCCTTTGTATTACTGCCAACCGGTTGATCTTCTGTTATTATACATTCGCCGCCCCCGCCCCGTCCATAAACTCCATTAGACAAAACATGCACAAAATGATACACTATACAAAACAGCATTTTCAGTCGAAGGAGGGAAACGGATGTATATCAACTCAGCCTATCTGAATAATTCCAGGCAGCATTTTATGGATAAAAGCAAACCTCTGGTTGTAGGCAGCTGCGGAACCTACCACCTTTTTACCCGTCCCCGCCTCCCAACCTTCCGTCCCAAAGGAAGAATTGACTACCAGCTGTTGTATATTGCCGCAGGAAAAGCACATTTTTATTTTCAAAAGGATGTGGAGGAAATCGTAACCGCCGGACATATGGTTTTGTACCGCCCAAAAGAAATGCAGAAATACGTTTACTACGGAGAAGACCAGACCGAAGTGTACTGGGTTCATTTTACAGGAAGGGACGTAAAGCAGCTTCTTCGAAAATACCGGTTGCCTCAGAAAGGGCATGTGTTTTATACCGGCACTTCCCCCGACTACCAGCGCCTGTTCCGCAAAATGATACAGGAGCTTCAGATGTGCAAACCCTTCTACGAAGACTTTCTGGCAATCCTGCTGCAGCAGATTTTTGTTCTCATCAGCAGGCAGCTCACAGACTCCGGAAGTGGGAAAAAGCTAAATGATTATGCACAAAATGAAGCTGAGGCTGCTGCTGTCTATTTCAACCAGCATTACAATAAAGAGATCTGTATTGAAAAATATGCTGCCTCAAGAAACATGAGCACCAGCTGGTTTATCCGGAATTTCAGGCAGTACAACGGAATCACACCTATGAAGTATATTTTAAGCATCCGCATTTCCAATGCGCAGCATCTGCTTGAAACCACGGCTTACAATATTAATGAAATTGCTGATATCGTCGGCTACGATAATCCGTTATATTTCAGCCGCCTGTTTAAAAAACAGGTCGGACTCTCGCCTTCTGAGTATAGAAGGCAAAATGAAATGCCCGGGGACTAATCAGTCTCCAGGCATTTCATTTTACTTTCATATTGCTTTCAACCTGTTTTTGTACTTTCATATTGTTTCCAGGTTATTTTCACAATCAGACAACCAGATTTTTTTTAGCATAATCTCTAATTAACTGGGAAAGATTTTCTGTTTGAGAAAATTGTTGCTTTTGATTGTTTCCAGCCGTTTGCCTTCCGTCTTTCTCCACATCTTCTGCACTCTCCGAATTGTCATAGGAAGCAATCTGAGCGATTGTTTTTTTATGAATTGTATGCAATTCTTTGAATTTTTGATTAAATGTATTATAGTCATACGCCTTGTCCAGCACACGCTTTTTCTTCTTCAAATAATCCTGATAAAAAATATGAACATCTGACAGATCAGGTGAATTTTCTTTGAGGAATTTTTTATAAGCTGTTAAAATCTGTCCGGCGCCTACAGCTTTTAAAGCCTTACATACATACGGAATTGTATAACGCCCGGATTCCACAAAATATTTATAAAGTCCACCTTCGCGAACGTGCTGATTAAACTGAAGTGCTGTATATATATTTCTTTCTATCGAAGGCATCTGCTGGAGCTGTTCCTCAAAAGGAACTCGTGAATCACTCAGATAATATCCCTCTATCCACTGCTTTAGTGCAGGAAGAATCTGAGCCTGTTCCAGATCAAGAATTTCCCCGGGACTTTTTTTCAGCAGCATTCCTCTTTGACGACGTTTTCTGCGAATCTGAACAAATTTTACTATCGCATAAATAACAATGGCAATGTCAATTATTAATATAGCATATCTCATTGAATTCCTCCTGTTCTGATTCCTGTCTCATTGATTGCATACTTTCTCATTGACGTTTCGCTTTCCCATGGACTGTTTTCTTTCCTATTAAAATATATTCGAAAAAACTTATTTAGTCTTCAGCAGAACACATTTAATATAGAAGAAACTGCACACAAAAATGAACTTGCATGCAGTCTCATATGATATTTAAGATACAAATCAGACTTTTGAATCTTATTTTTCTGTGATCAAAGTGACAGCTGCGCAAACATGGTCAGAATGGAACAGCATAACTATTTCACACGCGCCAGAAGCTCCTCTGCTTTTTTATTTAAAAAGTCAATCTGCTCCTGTGAACGTTTGGAGCCAGGATTTTCTCTGAGAATTGTATCAATGCGTTCCACGATGCGTCCATACAGCTCAGATTCTGTTGTTGTTGTAAGACGACGGGTCTCAATTTCAGGGTACCATACTTCTTCTCTGAATCTTTCAAGCGTATTATCCTCACTCAGATAATTGCCTCCGGGTCCAACATCGCGAATCAGATCCAGATCAACCTCTCCCTGAACACCGCGAACATAACTCTTAAATCCATTAATCTTATCATTTGCCCATACTACTGCCGCAGGACAAATATTGATACAATGATCATGCAATCCCATGTCGTGAACAATATTGGCTTTACTAAGCAGTGTAGAAAGAATCTGATAAGAAATTTCACCAGCTGACTGCTGGTCAAATGTACGAACATCAGATGTTCCGCATGTACCATAGAACGGAAGCTGATAATAATCCGCCATTTCTGATGACGCAGCAACCATCATATGAAATTCAGGACAGGCATAGCTTGCTATCGTACTCTTCATATCAATGATAGAAGGCATAGAGCCTGCGATAAAAGGAGTTCCCTCACGAACAAGCTGTGTGATAACAAGACCGCATAAAATTTCTGAGAAACACTGTGCCAGAGTCGTAGGACGATCCATAGGAGAAGTTCCACCCATCATACAGTAAGGCATATAAACTGTAGGAATACCGTTAGAAGCTACTACATACAGTTTTTCAGTACTTTCAAAAGGATGAGTAAGCGGCGGAATCGGTTCGCAGTAATTAAAGATAAACGGTTTTTCAACCAGTTTGTCATGGCCGCCGACTAATTCAGCTGCAATATCAATGATTTCCTGCAAACCATCTACATCATTTGTAGAGAAGTTGATTGTTTTTTCCATATATTTACAGGATTCAATAAAGGCCATCTGAGACTGAATTCTGGGGTCAACTTCATCGATCAGACCAACCGACAGAACAAAATCAATATTTTCACAGTTACTTGCTACTTTACACATTGTTTCGATATCTTTCAGCAGCATTGGACGTGATTTATTTGTTTTATAATCAACGATTTCATTCATATCATTGTGCGTACCAAAGTAAACACGGTTAGATTTGTCAATCTTCATACGGGGATTTCCATCTGCACCATATAACGTAATTTCTTTCGGCACAGCCTCTAAAGCCCACTGTACCAGAGAGCGGGGAATACGAATCATACCATCTTCTCCCGGTACAATACCGCGTTCCGCAAATTTAGCGAGAATGCGTTCTCCGGATATTTTCATACCGATAGTTTCCAGAATAGTCAATGCACCTTCATTGATTTTTTCTTTCATTTCAGATGTTAAAACATTAAACTGAATATTGCGTTCGATATCATATATTTCGCGATCTTTCATTTTTTCCTCCTTCGGTCAGCAGGCAGTGTCAGATGTTCCGGCTTTGCAGATGTTCCGACACTCCCTGTCAACATTCAACAACAGTTCTTACTATTCTATAACTCACCTGTACGCAGATATGTATTTAATTTTTCTTTGCTCATTCCACCGATGCCCAGATCATCCAGAGTATATCCGGTTGAACACAGGTCACGTTTCAGAATCGCTTCAGCAAGAATGATCATTGAATCGATAACCGGCGTTTTAACACCATACTGGCGTCCTAACTGGCTGTATACGTTACAACCGATCGGAATATCCTCTGTGATATAACGGTTTTCCATTGTGAAAGGACCTGTACCATACTGAATCGGATCCTGTTCGTCAAAAGGAATTACATAATCAAGACCCATATACTCCTGTCCAAGAACATTTTCACGGGAGAAGAAATGTTCCTTTTCATAAGGCTGAATGCTTACGCCCATTGCCTCTGCCAGATTGCATTCTTCCAGATAAAAACTATACTGTACTTCCGAAATACCTTCGCAATATGCGTGAGAATAGATGGAAAATTTCTTCTTATCATCGCCAAAGATACGACCATAATTCTGCATGGTCGATACACCCAGAATCGCACCGGGGCAATGTAAAACAGGGTTAACATTTGAAAGTGCAGTATCAAGTACGGTATCAGCAGCAACCGGTCCATCTCCATAGGTAACTGCATCGAAGGAAGGAAGATATTTGGAAGCTTCAATAAATGCTTCTGTATCTTTCGCCGGCATTGCCGCACCACGAAGTGTGATTGCGCGATAATATACACGCACACGGTTTGTAGGAATCTTGCCTGCCATATCAATACGGCTTCCATATGTAGAACTGCTCCATCCGCCAACGATAACATTTTTGGTGCAGCCTGCTTCACGCATCATTTTTCTTAAAAGCAATGTACCAAAGTTATCCGGGAAGAGCATAATAACCTGTCCATCTTCCAGATGAGGAATCATTCTTTCAAACATCGGTCTGTGACCAAATACGGTAGTGCCTACTACGATGATACCAGCGCCTTTAACCGCTTCTGCAACATCAGTAGTCACCTTTTCCATCATCGCCTGGCCTTCCCGCTGAAAGCCGTAAAGATTCATCTGCTCACCATAAAATTTAATCCCGGCTTTATCCAGATTTCTCAGAGAATTGGTTGCAAAAGGCATAACATCACAGATACGGACTTTTGCTCCTCCTAAAGCACAATCAGCTGCAATCGCTTTTGCTACATTACCACCGCCAAGTACTGCAATCGGCAGATCCTTAAGATATTCCATGTTAGCCATTATCAATTCCTCCTTAGATTTGAATTTTTTATTGTAATTTCCTTACCTGTTCATTTTTTCTGCTGCTATTCGCACCTTGTTTATTCGTATCTTATTTAATCGTATCCTGTTTATTCGTATTCTTTAAAAAGTTCCTCAAACGGAGCGATATCACCGATCACATGATATACATGCTCTTCGCCCGGGAAAGCACCCTCTTTAATATCTTTTACATACTGTTTATACGCATCAACGATAACCGGCGCAAGTTCGCAGTACTTTTTAACAAACTTGGGTGTAAATGCCTGGAAAAGACCAATCGTATCTGCAAAAATTGTCAGCTGACCGTCACATTCCTTACCTGCACCAATTGACAATACCGGAATACTGAGTTTCTTTGCAATAAAAGCGGTTACTTCCGGAGGAACTGCCTCAACAAGCAGGAAACATGCTCCGGCTGCTTCCACTGCAAGCGCGTCCTCAATTACTGCACGAGCGCTGTCTACGGTACGTCCCTGAGCTTTATGTCCTCCAAGGATTCCGGAAGACTGCGGAGTAAGACCAATATGTCCGCAAACAACAATACCTGCTTCCCGAATCGCACGAATCTGTTTCACAACACTTTTTCCGCCTTCGAGCTTAATCGCGTCCACACCACCCTCTTTTAAGAAGCGTACTGCATTTGCTACTGCCTCTTCCGTGCTGATCTGATAAGATCCAAATGGCATGTCTCCTACAATAAAAGTATTCGGTGCGCCGCGGCGAACAGACTGGCAATGAGAAATACAATCATCCATTGTTACAGGAATCGTGCTGTCATATCCCAGGTCAACCATTCCCAGCGAATCTCCAACCAGGATCATCTCGATTCCGGCCTGTTCCGCAAATGCTGCAAACGGTGCGTCATAAGCTGTAATCCATGTAATCTTATCTCCTTCCGCCTTCATCTTAACAAAATCTGTCAGAGCTTTTTTCTTCATAAGCAATAATCCTCCTTTTCGTTTCGTTATCACGATTTCTTGAATCCTATATTATCGAACGATTTAATTTTTATTTGATAATATAAAACATCTTTGTAATTCCAGATTATATCATCTCCGTCAAAAAAATCAATACAAAAAGCAAATTTAATAAATATTTGTGAATAATAAATAAAGCTTTTTGAATAGTATCAGGATATTAATATTTATTTTTGCTAATTTACACTCAAAAAACATTAGGATATACTGTTCTTAAGTGAAAAGAACTCAAAAGTATCCATTTTGGTAATCAAGATGATTAATTGGAGACTTTTCAGAACTTCATTCTATAATATAGAACAAATAAGTCAGTTCTATACTACAGAAGACCTTGTAACCACATAATTACCATGTATCAGGTGTAAACCAGATCAACAAATTTCAAAAGTACGGAGGTATAACAATGATTTGGCAAGAAAGAGACAGAGGTATCAATTATATCAAAGCTCGTGGTGAACACGTGTGCTACGGAATGGGACTCGGTATTATTCTACTAAATGATGCTTATCCCGGTTTTCCCGGAGATGTACGCAATCCCAGTGCATTCCCTTATCCGATTCAGTATGAAATCGCTGAAGGGGTAACCAATAAAACATTAGTCTATGACAAGAATCCCGCTCAATGCCGTGAAGCTGTTATACGTGCAGCCAAAAAGCTGGAACGACTGGGCTGTCGTGCGGTTGCCGCAGAATGTGGTTATTTTGCATTTTTCCAGAAGGATGTTGCGTCCAGTGTCAATATTCCTGTTTTTATGTCAAGCCTTTTGCAGGTTCCTTTTATCCAGCAGGTCATTGGACCAGAGAAAAAAGTCGGTATCATCTGTGCACAGCATCAGTATCTGTCCGAACAGCATCTGGCAAATGTTGGAATCGATCCTAACAGCAATTACGTAATTGCCGGTGCGCAGGATGAATATGGTGTTTCAGAATTTGATAATCTTTGGAATCCAAATCAAAGACCGGAAGTGCCCGAGGCCTATTACGACAAAGCAGAAGCTCAGATGGTTGCATGTGCACGCGAGTTTACTGCAAAAAATCCTGATATCGGCGCTATTATGCTGGAATGTACAGGAATGCAGCCTTTTGCGAGAGCAATTCAGCGAGAAGTTGAACTCCCTGTCTTCAGTTGGGGAACGCTTCTCGATTATGCATATTCCGTTGTAAACCATCGGGATTATTATGGACACGTATAACATTTATTCTTAGAAGCTACTGTAAATCAATAGACAGAAACATACTACGGCTATCCCGGGCAGTCTTTCTTCCCGGGATAGCCAGTGAAACGTCCCTGCTCCGGTGCGCTGACCACCGGTTCATTATCAGGAGGCAGTAATGGAATCAATTATTTTAAGAGCACTGTCTCTTACTCTGATTATTATCATTGGAATAATCATGCGTTCAACTGGTTTTTTCAGTGACGAAGCGGGAAGCATTGTTAAAAAAATCGTAATGACGATTACCCTACCTGCTGCTATTATCACAAATTTTTCGAGAATCGAACGTATCAGCAGTAATATGCTGTTTCTCATTATTATGGGAATTGCTGCAAATCTGGTCATGCTTGGGGCAGGAGTTTGGCTGACGCAGAACAAAAATCGAGCGGAAAAGGCAATCTATATGAACTGTCTTCCCGCCTACAACATAGGTGCATTCTGTCTGCCGTTTGTTCAAACCTTCCTCCCTGCTGCAGGAAGTGTAACTGCATGTTTGTTTGATGCAGGCAACAGCATCATGTGTACCGGCGGAACCTATGCAATCAGTGCAGAATACCTGTCCGAGAACAAAAAAGGCATTGACGTCAAAAATATTGCAAAACGTCTTTTTTCCAGCGTACCTCTGGTCACTTATATCTGTATGCTTGGACTTTCTCTGCTTAATATAAAAGTTCCAAAGTCCGCGCTGGATTTTATCTCTCCGGCAGCTGCTGCCAATACGTTTCTTTGCATGCTGATGATCGGACTTTTTTTTCGAATGGAATTAAAAAGATCCTATCTGCTATCTATTTTTAAACTTCTGGCTGTACGACAGCTTTTTGCGATTTTCGTATCGCTTTTTTATTACTTTATCCTGCCGTTTGACCTGATCATCAGACAAACTCTTGTTCTTGTAAGTTTTGGGCCTATGAGCATCATTGCCCCTGTTTTCACAGACGCGTGCGGCGGAGATATCGGAAAAGCCAGTGCGGCCAACAGTATCACTATTATTTTAAGTATTATTGAAATCACTTCTCTGCTGCTTATAATGGGAATCTACTAAAACTCTGCCCTGCAGACATGAATAGAGGCTGATGTTTTCACCTCATCAGCCTCTGTTCATGTCTGTCTTATTTCAGATATTTTCTCGTAATTTCACTTATTGCATGATAACACTCACGCGCAGCCTTTTCTGCAACGCCTTCCTCCTGGTAGCTGTTCTCATATTTTTTTAAAAATCCATGATAGATCATCACATTGACACAGCTTAGAAGTTTCGCGGCCTCTAACGTGATAAGACCTTTGTTAGCTGCCAGCCGGAGAATGATCAGCTCTCGTTCTTCCAGATCCCCGTTTAAAAGAATACTGGTCGTATATCCGTCTAATTCATAAATTTCTCCCGGAAAAAGCTGATAATATTCGTAAAATGCATCACTCAGCTGATCAGTATAGGGTCCAAAAAACAGTTTTTCATAGATCGGAACATTTTTAAAAGACTCATCAATAAAAATCTTCCACATCATCAGATTATACTCGATCGCATTATCATTACGTCTTCGCACACATTCCTGATACCGGCGAATGTATCCGCCCAGAAATTTAATAGCTGCCAGAGTAATCAAATGATCCAGATTGTCAAAATGCTTATACAGCACCGCGCTGGTGCATCCTACATCTTTTGCAATTCTCCGGATCTTTACTCCCTCAAATCCTTCTTCCGATATAATCCGGTAAACAGCCTGAACATATGCCCGTTTTTTATCTTTTATACTACTTTCCATAGTTTTCCCCCCGAGAATTATATCCCACTCCCTTTTTTCGTTTCTAGTATATCGTAAATAACCGTCTCTGACAATTCGAAAATTCGCAAAACAAATTCATTGTTAAACAAACCCTGTTGCCAAAATCCAGATAATACACTATACTTGTAATCCGGGCGATAAGAAATACTTCCCACGCAGATACCTTTTATTTTTACAGAATTTTTCTGTAAATCGCTCTTTTATGTTCTATAATATAGAATTATGTTTTATATATTCTACATTAATGACCTTTTGTATATTTTTTGATTATATCATTCTTCGTCAAAAAAACAATATAAACTTTATTAAAATTGTATTTTTTGTGAATTTCTCATATGTTATTTCCGTTTTGCTCCGGATAAAAATATAAATATTGCCAATTTACAAACAAAAAATATTAGGATATACTGTAAACACGAAAATAAATAGCCATTCAACAATAAATACAATTTGATTATAGAATACGAGTTTTTAAAACATCGTTCTACAGTATAGAATAAATTGCATATTTGCAAATCTAGTTAATCGATATATATCTTCAAAGAGACAGGAGTTCCTTCACATGAAAACAGATAAAGAAAAATTTAATACCGATTCCATTGCTGAAACCAGCAAAAATGCCGTTGAGGCCAAAAAAACTGAAAGTAAAAAAAAGGGCGGTGTGCCCATTCAGTCCATTAATCGCGCAATCCAGATTTTAAAATGCTTCGAAACCAGCAATCAGCTGACACTAGCTGAAATCTGTGAAAAGGTACAGCTTCACAAATCAACCGTTTATGGAATTGTAGCGACCTTAAAGGAAAACGGCTTTCTTGATAAAGATGAAGTTTTAAGCTCTTACCGACTGGGTATTGAGTTGTATAAACTTGCATCTCATGTAAACAGAGATATCAGAAGTGTCTGCCAGCCGTTTGTTCATGAACTCTGCGAAATAACAGGTGAAACCGTTAATCTTGTAGTTCCCGACGATAATTATGTTATTTATATAGAAAAATGTGAAAGTAAGTATTCCATGAGAATCAGCACAAATATCGGAACACGTCTTCCCATGTATTGTACAGCTGTTGGAAAAGCAATCATGGCTTTTATGCCGGATCAGACTTCTGTTTCGCAGATTCTGGATCAGACTCAGCTTAAAGCTTATACGAAAAATACGCTTACCAATAAAGAAGCCATTTTAAAAAGTCTTCACGAAATCAGACAATGCGGGTATGCGATTGACAACGAAGAACTGGAATATGGTCTGGTCTGTGTTGCAGTACCTATACTTGACGTTACCGGTTCTCCTGTCGCAGCAGTTAGCTGTTCAGGTCCTATTCAGCGTATGACTCCGGATAACATCGACGAGATAGCCAAAGCCGTTATCCGATATGCTTTGAAAATGTCTTCAAGAATTTTATACTAACCACAATAATTGATGGTATTTGCGGGATTCCCCCGTTGATGCATAAAATGCGTTTCGCGAGCGCCAAAAAAAAACCGAAAGTGAGGTGTAGCATTTGAAGCTGTTCAAAAAAAACAATAGTCAGCATGAAAATGTTAATATGGTGAACGAAGAAGAAATTAAGGGGAAAAATATCACTCTCAAAGAAGCAAAAGAACGTGGACTTCGCTGGGGTGTAGCCGCAACGCCGGTTATTATTTTTACAACGCTGATCATTATCGGTGTTGTCAATCCTGAAGCATTTTTAACTTATTTAAATGCATTCTTTAAGGCTTTGATGATCAATGGAGGCTGGCTGGCAAGTCTTGGCTGCTTTTTCTTTGTACTGTTTATGATTGCATGTATCGTATGTCCCTTTGGACGCATCCGTATTGGCGGAAAAAATGCAAAACCGTTATACAGTACATGGAACTGGTTTGCAATTTCGCTTTGTGCAGGTATCGGAACAGGTATCATGTTCTGGGGAGCAGTTGAACCCCTGATGATGGCTGTATCACCTGCACCTGGAATGCATCTGGAGCCAAACTCCAGCGAATCTGTTATATGGGGATTACGTACAAGTTTTCTGCACTGGTCATTTACTCCGTATTCTATTTATATGTGTTTTGGCGTTATCATCGCTTTTGCTTATTACAATCTGAAAAAGCCGTATAATGTCAGCTCAGGTTTTACTCCATTGTTAGGAGACAAAGTAACTCAGAGCAGTAAATTCTGCGGTATTATCGATACGCTTACTGTATTTGCTATTTCCGGTGGTGTCGCAGGTTCTCTGGGATATGGATTACTTCAGGTAGGCGGCGGAATCAGTTCCGTAATGAAGATTCCAACCTCCGCAATGCTCTATGTAACAATCTGTGCCGTAATCGTTATCACATATAATATTTCCAGTGTATCTGGTATGGATAAAGGTATTAAGTGGTTAAGTGATAAAAACGCATGGATGTTTATGGTTCTAATGCTTGCAGCGTTATTAATTGGACCTACACAGTATATTTTCAACTTATTCACGCAGGCGACCGGAGCTTATTTTAATCATTTTATGGAAGCTGCTTTATGGACCAATCCCTTTGCAGATGTTGGCACATGTGTCGGCAATCTGTGGACAGAAGCCAGCGAATTATGGAGCCAGTGGTGGGATCAGTACTGGTGGGTTGACTGGCTGAGCTTTGGACCGATTACCGGTTTATTCCTGGTTAAACTTATGTATGGACGAACGATACGCGAAGTTGCCATGGTTAACTGGGTATTACCTTCTGCATTCGCTTTTATCTGGTTCTCCATCTTTGGCGGACTGGCACTCGATATTCAGTATAATCCAGCTGCATATCCTCAGGTTGATTTAGAAGGCTGTGCAACACTTTACGACTATATGCAGAAATTCGGAAATGAATACGTCATGCTTAAAATCATTGAAGTATTCCCCTTTGCAACCGTTATAAAGATCGTTGTTTTATTACTGGTCATGCTTTCATTTGTCACACTGGCAGATTCCATGACCTCTACAATCTCTCTGATGACAATCAAAAACAATGTAGGTGTCAACGAAGCGCCTATGCAGATTAAGCTTTGCTGGGGTATCTTAATGGGTGCAACTTCCCTGATTTTTACCTTAACCGGCGGACTGGATGGTATAAAAATTGTAAAAACCCTGGCCGGATTCCCAATCTTGTTCATTGAAGCCGCCATGGTAATATGCTTTATCATCTACATTATAAAACACGGAAAAGATCCTGAAGTAAAAGAAATGATGATTGATTAAATCAACCTGCTGTTTTACCTTAAATGCAAAAAGCCTGAAAGTCAGTTTCATGACCTTCAGGCTTTTTGCGGTTAAACTCCATTAGACAAAATATGCACAAAATGATACACTATTACAAAGATATCAGAATATCTTATAAATACACTTGCAGGGAGGATTTTTGATGCATGTAGGAAGAAAAACGCAGAAAAGAGAAAAATCGGCAATGACGGTTTCCCTCTACGGAAACCTGTTTTTTGTAATTGTCGAACTGGTAATTGCTATTATAACCAGTTCTCAGGCAGTTCTTTTGGATGCCGTATACGACGGCGTCGAATTTTTCATGCTTCTGCCGTCTATTTTTCTGATTCCGCTTCTGTATAAACCGTCTAATGAAAAACACCCTTTTGGGTATATGCAGATTGAAACCCTTTTCGTGGTGGTAAAAGGAATTACCATGACAGCAGTCACGCTGGGACTGATTGCCAACAATATTAACCTGATGCTTCATGGAGGACATATTATATCCTTCAGCACGGTCGCATATTTTGAATTATCCGCCTGTATTCTGGGTATCGGCGTTTCCCTTTATCTGAAACGCAAAAACAGGGTCATGAATTCTCCGCTTATCGAAATGGAAATGCAGGGCTGGCAGATTGACAGCATTATCTCTCTGGGAATGACCGCAGCATTTCTGCTTCCGATGTTTGTCCCGTTTCGCTGGTTTCAGGTCCTTATCCCATATGTCGATCAAATCATCACAGTAGTACTCTCACTGTTTATGATTCCTGTTCCGATCAAAACCGTTATCACCGGAATCCGCGATCTGATATTAATTCCGCCGGAGGAGGAGACCATAGAAGAAATCAAGGCAACTGTCGAACCTGTCATCAACAGCTATCAGCACCGGAAGCTCTATTACGACATTGTCCGGACGGGGCGCAAATTATGGATCAGCGTCTATATCACATTTGAAAAGGACGAAATCTCACTTTCCCGTTTTAAGATCGTACAGACCCGCTGCATCGAAGCGCTCGCGGAAAAATACACCGATTTTTATTTTGAACTGCTTCCCGACATTGAATTTACAGGTCTGGAATCAGAACCGAAATCAAAAGATAAGGCTTCTGCGAAGGAAGAAAATGATGGAAATATCTCTTTCGGAAAGGAAAAAATTAATGAAAATACCGGAAATGGAGAAACTATAAAAAAAGACACCACTGCCACACAAGAGGATAACACTTTATGAAATTTTTAAGTATATTTGATGTGATCGGGCCCAATATGATCGGGCCTTCCAGCTCCCACACTGCAGGAGCAGCTTCCATCGGGCTTTTTGTCCACAAAATGTTTGGACGGCCCATTAAAAAAGCAACTTTTATCTTATACGGTTCCTTTGCCCGAACCTATCAGGGACATGGAACCGACCGTGCGCTGCTTGGCGGCGTACTTGGATTTGCCACAGATGATGAACGAATACGGGATGCATTTTCCATTGCAGAGAAAATGGGAATCGAATACCGCTATATCATTGATTCCACAACCCAGACCGCACACCCGAACACCGCAGACATTATTCTGGAAAGCCCAGACGGTCATACCCTTTCCGTCCGCGGGGAATCAACCGGCGGCGGCAAAATCCAGATTGTACGAATCAATCAGATCGAGGTAGCGTTTACCGGTGAATACAGTACGCTGATCTGCGTGCAGAAAGATGTACCCGGAGTCATCACCCATATCACCTCCTGCCTGAGCGCACACAATGTAAATATTGCATTTATGCGGCTTTTCCGGGAAAAGAAAGGAAAAACCGCCTATACCGTCATCGAATCAGACGAGTTTATTCCGGAAGAAATTCTCAAGGACATCGAATCCAATCCTCATATTTATGAGCTGATGCTGATTGAGGACTACTGATTCACGGTAAACGTATAATTTTCTATCTTTCGTCATAAGGAAAATCTGATATAGTGATTAAAGTAATGACCTATTTTCACTGTCCCCGATATTGACGACTGAAAACACCTGATTTTACAACACAATTACAGAGGACATATCATTATGGATTTTATAAATGGAAATGAATTGCTGGATTTATGCCAAAAACACCAGCTGCCTGTCTCGGCAATCATGCGCCAACGGGAAGTGGATAACACCTCTCTTAGCGAACAGGAAGTAACCGAAAAACTCAAAAAGGCTCTGCGTATCATGAAAACAGCTGCCCACACTCCGCTTGAAAATCCGCAGCGCTCCATGGGCGGACTGATCGGAGGCGAGGCGAAAAAGCTGTATGAGCATCAAAAGGAACTGAGTCCTGTTACCGGTTCTGTTCTGTCGAAAGCGATCTGCTACAGTATGGCGGTTCTCGAGGTCAATGCATCCATGGGAACCATCGTTGCCGCCCCTACTGCGGGTTCCTCCGGCGTACTGCCTGGCGTACTGTTAGCCCTTCAGGAGGAACAACACTTTACCGATGAACAGATTTTAAACGCCCTTCTCTGCGGAGGGGCAATCGGCTGCCTTTTAATGCTAAACAGTTCTGTTTCAGGAGCGGAAGCCGGATGTCAGGCCGAAATCGGATCTGCTTCTGCAATGGCAGCCGCTGCTGTCACAGAATTACTCGGCGGAACACCGGAAATGGCTCTTCAGGCCGCGGCGCTTGCCTTATCGAACATGCTTGGCCTCGTCTGCGATCCCATCGCCGGTCTTGTAGAAGCCCCCTGTCAGAGCCGCAACGCTATGGGAGCCGCTAATGCCATTACCTGCGCCCACCTTGCCCTGTGCGGCATCTGCCATCCGATTCCATTTGATGAAATGGCTGCTGTCATGCGTTCTGTCGGAAACTGCCTTCCGAGAGAGCTTCGTGAAACAGCTCTCGGCGGCTGCGCAGCCACACCAACCGGACAAAAGCTGGAAGAAAAAATCTGCAGTCCGCACTGTGAAGGCTGCAGCTGAAGACCACAGTTAACGACCGCAGCATCATCGGGCGGCGAATTTCCGCCCGATGGATGATTAAATACGCATCTGCCTTTGAATCCATTTCATAATAATTCCAACTACATACTCCTGCTGCAGATCTGTAAGTTCTGCCCCTTTGGGAATCTGGTGCCATTTTTCAAGGCATCCCCGGCAGCAGGTAGCCGTTGCATGCTGCGCCACAAACACCGGATGTCCCCGCATCGGCGTCTGTTTCCCGTCATTCACGGGTTCTGCCGGAGCGAGCCTTTGTTTCACGAAATCCGTCGCATGACTTTTCACCGTATCTATGCCTTTCTCCCGTATATATGCCCTATCATTGGCTTTCAAAGAAAATCCGCTTCGGAACTTTGACCGGGAAAGCCTCTGGAAAATATCTCCATCATAGGCGTCAGGTTCCTCTCTTACCATTGCAGGCTGCATCCCGCCTTTATAAGTTATCATTTTCACCTTTTCCGGCTTCGTTACTCTGCCATCCTTTTCAGCTGCATCTTTCTTCTGATTTTCTGAAAGCGGCGCTGTTCCTTCTGTCAGCCGCTGCGCCAGTTTCGTATTTCTTGCCGCTGTTGTTTCATTTTTGATGGCATAGTAAACAGCCTTTTTCTCCCCGACCAGCACCAGAATCTTTTTTGCTCTGGTTACACCGGTATAGAGAAGATTTCTCTGCAGCATCACAAAATGACTCATAGTGAACGGCATCACTACAATAGGATATTCCGACCCCTGCGCCTTATGGATTGTTGTTGCATAGGCAAGAGTCAGTTCATCCAGCTCACTGACATCGTATACAACCTCCCTGCCGTCATAATTTACCTTCAGTTCCCGTTCTTCCATGTCCACATGGGAAATCACGCCAATATCTCCGTTAAAAACCTCTTTATCATAATCATTGCGTATCTGCATGACCTTATCCCGAAGCCGATACTGTATTCCTCCCCTGCGCAGGAAAACCGCTGACGGATTCATCGCCTCCTGCAGCACCTGATTGAGATTTGCTGCGCCGCAGATTCCCCTCTGCATCGGTGTCAGCACCTGAATATCGGAAAATGCATCGACATGATAATATTTCGGAAGGTTCTTCGTGCAATACTGAACAACAAGATCTACGACTTCTTCATTGGTTTCCTTCCCGGCGAAAAAGAAATCCGAGTCTTTCCCTCCCCGCATATCAATCGCTTCGCCTTTATTAATCCGATGTGCGTTCATAATGATCCTGCTTCCCTGTGCCTGGCGAAAGATTCTCGTCAGGCGTACCACCGGTACTTTTTTGGAAGAAATCATGTCTTTCAGCACATTTCCGGCGCCTACGCTGGGAAGCTGATCTGTGTCTCCCACCATGATCAGTGTCATATGCTCCGGGATTGCCTTCAGGAGATTATACATAAGCATAATATCAATCATGGAGCATTCATCAAGGATCAGTACATCCCCCTCCAATGGTTTTTCCTCGTTTTTCTGATATCCATCCGGAGGTTTGTACTCCAGAAGACGGTGAATCGTCTTCGCTTCTATTCCAGTTGCCTCCGACATTCTCTTTGCCGCTCTTCCGGTTGGTGCAGCCAGAATAATCTCACAGCCCGCTGTTTTGTATGCCTGAATAATCCCCAGTGTAGTTGTTGTCTTTCCGGTTCCCGGTCCTCCGGTCAGTACCATCACTTTCGATAATACTGCTGTCCTGATTGCTTCCTGCTGCACTTCGTCATAGGTAATTACAGAGCCTGCTATGATTTTTTCCACCGCAGCAGACGCATCCATAGCCACCTTCCGCTCTGCATTCATTAACAGAAGCAGCCGTCTGGCACAGCCTGTTTCCGAAAAATAAAACGGCGGCAGATAAATCGCCTCCTCATCCCGAATTACATCCTGAGTCCGAAGCATCTCATCCAAAGTCATTTCCAGTCCCGGGCATTCCACTTCAAGAAGTTTTGCCGCCGTATCAACCAGCTGTTCCCGCTCCGCATAACAATGGCCGCTTTCTGCCAGCTTATTCAAAGTATACAAAATCCCGCTGCGCAGCCGGATAAAACAATTTTTTTCGATTCCAAGCTTTTTTGCTATGGTATCCGCAGTTTTAAAACCAATTCCCCAGATATCATCCGCCAAACGGTATGGATTATCCTTTACCACACTGATACTGTCATTGCCATAGGTTTTATAAATCTTTGTGGCATGAGCTGTACTTACCTCATAACTTTGGAGAAAAAGCATGATGTTTTTGATCTCTTTCTGCTCCACCCAGCTTTTTTTAATCCGATCCACACGTATTTTTCCTATTCCGGCAATCTCCAAAAGCCTGTCCGGCTCTTCTTCAATAATATCCAGCGTATCTTTTCCAAATTTCTGCACAATCCGTTGTGCAAATTTCGGTCCCACGCCCTTTACCAGACCGGAACCGAGATATTTTTCAATTCCGTATGCAGTCGCAGGCAGCGTTTCCTCGAATTTTTCCACAGAAAACTGCCTGCCGTATTTTGCATCCGTCTTCCAGAAGCCTTCTAAAAACAACACGGAGCCAACATGCGTATCCGGCATAATTCCCACCACAGTCACAAGATCGCTCTGATTCTTAACTGCAACTTTTAACACCGAATACCCATTTTCTGCATTCTGGTATGTAATTCGTTCCACAACACAGCGCAGACGTTCCATGAAAAATCCTCCTGTCTAATTTTTTACTTCTCTTATGTTTTCCTGACTCTTTGCTTTACAATTTTTCTGCATACTCATACGGTCTGCTTTCTAACCTTCACCAGCAGCATCATCGGACGGCGAAGTTCATCTCGCATACCGGGGATATCCAGCATCTCCTGAGGAGGTTCGGCCTCTGTAACGGCTTCTATGGTAAATCCGTTATTCAACAGCCCCATTAAAATCTGCGTCAGCGTATGATGCTGCTTTTTCACATCACATCCCAGAAAATGAGTATTCCGCTCTCCCGGCATATAGTAGTTGTCTACAGGCCAGTAAAGCGGTTTTCTGACATGACCGCCAGTTTTATCAGCCTTCTCACCCGATATTTCATCGGCAATCTTCCCAATAGCATCAGCAGCATATTCTCCCGCAGTACTCTCATAAATCCAATCCTGATTTACACCTGCTGTAAAAACCGGATGTTCTATATTGAATAGAAAAACGCCCCCCGGTTTCAGAGTCCGATAAACTCTGCGGTATACCGCATCAAGATCCGCAATATAATGCAGCACCAGATTTGATACCACAAAATCCCAGCTTTCCGCAGGATACTCATACTCCTGCAATCCGCAGACGCGATACGTAATTTTGCTGTCCGCATTTCGCGCCTTTGCCTCTTTGATCATCTTTTCACTCAAATCCAGTCCCAAAACAGACTCCGCCCCCTGCTCCGCCGCATATTTACAATGCCATCCGTAACCGCAGCCCAGATCCAGCACGTTTTTTCCTGAAAGAGGCGGAAACAAAGGCTTTAACTGATGCCATTCACCAGCTCCGGCAAGACCGTCTTTACTTCGTGACATCTGCGCGTATTGCTCAAAAAAACTGTTATTATTATAAATATTATCCATTTGCCGTATTCTCCTCCTGTCTGCTTTGACACATTGACACGCCTTACTGCTAAAGTCACACAGACTATGCCCATATTTCTGTTACAACTATACAGGTTTTTGGCAGCTTTATTTCAATGGATACCTCACAGTTACTGTACACAGCTGCGCTGTGAACATAACTGCAGCAAGCCAATAAAATCACCTTCGATGATGGGCTGTCTGCTGCAAAATTCCGCCTTCACACATTTTCATAATAATAACGTAAACCATTTAAAAGCTTATTAAAAGCTTGCATTTACCATCCCATCCATCCCATAAAAGTATAGAACTGTTCGCATATTAATGCTATAATCATATCCAGACAAATACGACACTATTGGTATTGGTACTGTTTCTGTATATCTTAAGTACACAGTAATCTGATTAAAAACCTGACAGGAATAAAACGCAATGATTATTATAAAAACGGAAAGACTAACCATCCGTCACATCACAGCGGATGATTGGAAAAGTATAAAAGAGATTTGGGTGGATTTTAACACTTCCGCATTTTCACAATATGACAAACCCCACATCACAGACGATGAAGACATTCAGCCTCGGATTGCAAAATGGGCGGCGGCAAACAGCAAAACCGAGCATATGTTTTTCGCCGTTTGCCTCAATGATTTTGTTATCGGATACGTTGCCTTTAACATCCGGGAAAATGAATATGAGATTGGCTACTGCTTCCACTCCGCATATCACGGCAAAGGCTATGCAAAAGAAAGCATTTCGGCACTTTTTGATTATATGCGTGGACTTGGCATAACAAAACTCACCGCCGGCACCGCCCTGAAAAACACGCCGTCCTGTGCACTTCTCAAAGCGTTGGGATTTACACTTACTGAAACAGAAAAGGTGTCATTTTATATAGATTCTGATGGCAAGAATATTGTATTTGACGGCGGCATTTTTGAATTACTGCTGTAATTCTGCCAGGTGGATGCAGAGTATGGAGAGCATTCCATTTATCTATCATAACCTCTCCTATTACATCCCATAACATAACTTAATTCTTTCCAACAGTTCATCATATGTCGCGTTTCTGATATTCAAATCCAGGTTCCCCAATAATATGTCACAAGCAGTTCCTCCAATAAAAACATACTGCCCCGTATATCCTTTAAAATATTCTTTAAACTTTTCTATTCCTCGTACCACGATGTCTCCTCCATTAGCTCTTCAATTGCGATTTCTGTTCGATCATCCTTATTTTTTAGACTTAAAATTAATGTGATTGGATCGACATACACTCCTTTTGCCAATTTTCCTACATCATATTTCATAAGCTGAATTTCTGGCAGCCCTTCCTCAAGTGCTATTTCTTTCGACACCTGAGCATTAACAAACATCTTTTGCTTTGCTCCTGTAGCATAAACTTCATTCATCGGATCTCCAAGCATCGTTTGTTCCGCCAGGGCTGTTAATCCACCTTTATATAGATTAATGGTATTTGGCACACTCTTTACAAAAATAGTTTTTCTAACTGGATTCATCAGGTAATTCTTTCCAACTCTGAAATACATCTTTCTATCAATTACACTATATATTTTCTTTCGCCCGGTTTGACCTGCAATCTCAATCTGTACAATTCCCAACCGCTGTAATTCTTCCATTCCTCGAAGTACCGTCATTGCTGATACTTTCAATGACTCTGTAATTTCTTCCACGCTAAACACATCTTTCTCTGCATATAGGAGATATAAAAAAATAAGCTGTGTTGCTGCTGTAAATACTTCACGACTTGTTTCGTATTCAATCTTTCTACGATTCTGCTTAATCTGAAGAGCCATAAAGGGCAAATACATCTGTTTGTCTGCTGCAACAAAAGCAATCTTCTCCTGTAGAAGTTTCTTCACTTTGTATGCCGTAGGATTGTCTAACAGCAGTGCTACTTCATAATTTGTTTTTTCTTTTACCCTCGTCATGTGCTTTTTCATTTTGGGTATCGAAACTTCTTCTTGTGGTTTCATAAGCAGAAAATTTTCTTGTAATAATGAAACAACAAAGTATTCATAGAATCCTGCCAACTGAACGTTTAAATAAGCTTTTGCATCCCATGGTTCTAATGTAGCCTTTTCATCTATCATTAAATGTAAATACTCTAATAATTCTTTCATTTCAGCCTCCTTTTTTAAAATATAACATCTAAATGTTTGATTGTAAATATTTATGTTGTATTTTAATTATATCGTTGAAGACCGACCCATTTTCTCCTCCAGAATGACCCGAAGCACCCCCTGGCCCCAATCAGACTTGTATCATTCTCTGCTTACATTCCCTGCTCGCCCTTGTCTCAGGAATCCCTAACAATCTCCTCTTTCCAATATCCGAAACAATTCCCTGCTGTTTTCCCCAGCTCTCCATTCTTTTTCCTGCTGCCGGTAATATCGGCAGATTTCTTTAAATTCCTCCAAACCGCAATTTTCCAAAAATTCCATGCACCGGGCGGATTTCTGAATCTCTTCTATAAAAAGCCGCAGTTCTGTTTCCCTGCCAAAACAATTTTCCAGAAAAACAAATGCATTCCGCCAGGGCATCTTTTCGTTTGTCCGCTCCAAAAGAGCCTCAAACAGCAGATGTACCAGTGTAATGCGTTCTTCATAGGAAGCGGCTTTCGCCCGGTCTGAGATTTCAGGGTCAAAGCTTCCGCTCAAAATTCCGGGAATCTGATAATCAGATTCATATTTCCGGTATAAAGCATAATAAGCAGCAAAATCGCGCGCTGCCATGGGATACTGCAGAAATTCCTGTACAAATGCCGCTGATACCGGCAGATCCAATTCTTCGTAAACCTGAAGCATTCTGGAAAGATCCTCCCAGCCTCTTGCTGTTACAAAATATTTTCCTTCTTCAAAGGCTTCCATACGATAAAAATCCTGTGGTTTGATTTCCAGAAATGATAAAATTGCTTCATGTACACCTGCTTTTCTGGCAAATTGTTTCCAGACCGGCAGATTTTCTTCAATCGTAATCAATCTGACTCTATCAAGCGTAACCACATCAAACTCTCTCACCGATTTATTATACCCCGGCGGATTTCCCGCTGCCGCAATCACCCAGCCTTCTGGCACCTGATGACTGCCGAACGTCTTACATTGAAGAAACTGGAGCATCGCCGGCGCCAGCGTTTCCGAAACACAGTTAATTTCATCAATAAAAAGAATCCCTTCCCGTTTGCCGGTTTTTTCCATACATTCATACACCGATGCGATAATTTCACTCATGGTATACTCTGTCACGGAACAGCTTGTGCCCCCATAATTTTTTTCCCGGATTACGGGAAGTCCGATTGCACTCTGCCTTGTATGGTGGGTAATCGTGTATGCCACCAGCCCTACGCCGCATTCCTGCGCAGCCTGTTCCATAATTGCGGTTTTCCCGATTCCCGGCGGACCAATCAGCAAAACAGGACGCTGCTTCACCGCCGGAATCCGATAACTTCCATCCTCATTTTTTCTGGTATAGGCCAGAACTGTACGGCAAATTTCTTCCTTTGCCTCCTGAATATTCATTTTTCGTTCAGTTTCCTTTCTTGTTCAGTTTCCGTTTTCGTTTAGTTTCCTTGCTCGTTCGGGTTTCTTTCCTTTCTTATATTGGCCCGGAATCCGCCCGTATACTCCGGCTCCCAATCCGCATCCTCAGGAAGTTTCAGCAAAAGCTTATCCGCCCAGTATGGCACTTCCACCTGACCGAATCGGCTTTCCAGAAAAATAAATGTAGTTTTACAAAATGGCGGATTTTCCGGAAATGTTCCAAAACCATCTGTAAAATACAAAATTCCTTTTAAATACATCAGTTCCCCCTGCTTCTGCAGCTTTCTGATATAGGAAAATGCTTCCCTGAAATCCGTTCCGCCGCCGCCCCGTATAACCAGATTTTTCATGTAATCTTCCGCTTCCTGGAGATTTGTCAGTTTCACATCCTCCTGCACGCAGGTATCGCACTGCAGAAGCCTCACATGAAAACGATCAAAGAAATTCTCCGTCTGCCCGAAAACAGACCAGGTTTCTTCCAGAAAAAACCGAACCAGCTCACCGGAACAGGAGCCCGACGTATCAATTACAATCACCAGCTCCAGAAGGCGCAGAACCTCTTTCGTTTCCAGAGGCTCGATCAGAGGCATATCTTTGTAATGAGCAAGCCCGTAAGTGTAATAAATGGTGTCAAAATTATCAAGATCCAGCAGCCGATCCTCCCGCATTACCATAAATTGTTTCAGAAAATCATGGTAATCATATCCCTGCCGTTTTGTTAATTTTGCAGACATCTCCCGATTTCCTGGTTTCAGAGAATATTTTCCCATCTGATTCGCAGACGCCTGCTTAAATCCTTCACCTGCCGCACTCCATTTTTCACGAAGCTGCCGCAGCAGATCCTGTCTGCTCTTCGGATTTTCCTTCCAGCTCTCCGAATCAGCTCCCGACCCGCAAGCGCTCTCCCAGTTCCAGAAATCATGATTGTCACAGAAAAACCATGACTGCAGGCAATCTATAAAAGATTTCTTTCTTTCCGTTTTTATCTGATCTTCCATTTTCTTCTGAACACATTCACACTTCTGCCGTTCAGATTTTAAAAGCCAGACCGCAATCCGTTCTGCCGTAAGCTCAGTTTCCTCTTTTTGCAGCAAATCATAGATTTCCTGCCTCTTCCACGCCAGATTTTCATCTCCCTGCAAACTGAATACACCGCTTCCATCTTTTTCATTTCTCTTCGGGCCGAATATTTCATCCACCAGATATTCCACCGCAATGTCACAGGCAAGATTCCAGATATCCTTCCGCGATTTTAATGCATTGGGAATAAAAAACGGATGCTGGTAAAGGCAATGAAAAAGCATATGCGCGTATAACCGGGAAATTCCCCTGACTCCATGTGAAACAAAATATTTCCAGGCAGACTGCGTGTCATAAATTCTGCTTCCATCTGTTCCGGGAATCAGAACCGTCATCCCCTCCTTCTTCTCACAGGGAGAAAGTATTCCGCAAAGCCGTTCAAGCCCGGGTCTTCTTATGCACAGCTCTTGAATCGCCGGATTCCACACGTTATTTTGCAACTGTTGCGGCGTTTCAAAACCTGCCAAAGCTTCACGCTGCTTTGCTTTCAATATATTGCGCAGTCCAACATTCCTTTTATCTCCCGATTCAGCTTTCTGTGCATCTTCCGATTCAGTTTTCTGCACATCTTCCAATTCATCCAGCAACCGTACAAAACCTGTCTGCCCTGAATCAGCAGCCTGCTTCAACAGATCTTTTCTCAGAAAATGATCCATTTTTCTTAACCTGAACAGTTCCCCGGCACGTTTTGGAACCTGTCCATACTGATTCCATTTTCCGCTTACCAGTCGGGTCAACGCAGGACGAAAACGCTTTTTCAACAGGTCTTCATACTGGCTGCGGGCCTTCTTTTCAAGCTCTGCCGGATAAAGCAGCCTCGAAACAGCCATTTCCAGTCTCAGCTCCTGATCCTGAATCCGTACAAAACGACTGTCATACGCCTGAAAGTCAATCTTTCTGCGACTTTTCCTGCCATTCTCCCTGCCATCTTCCCTCTCATTTTCCCTGTCATCTTCTCTGTCATTTGCAAATACAGCTTCAAATCCCCCTGTGTGAGAAAACGGCAGCCAGACATGAGCAGGCAGTTCCTGATCTGTTTGATTTTCATCGCGTTTCAGCTGCAGAATTTCCAAAACTGCTCTCTGCGCACGCAAAATAGGAAGCCAGCTTTTCACCTGACCAATATCCCAGGCTTTTATATGTATTTCATGAACATCTTCCAGCGCTAAAGGAGCAAGCTCATAAATATAGGTCGGCAATTTCAGCCTTTTTTGCTGTTTATTCAGCACTTCCAGCAGGCAGTTTCCCTGAATTACCATACCATTTCTATATTCCGGCTCCGTCAGAAAAAAAAAATCGGTCTCCGATAAAGCAAAAATCAGCCCTAAAGCCAGCTTCATTCCGATTCTCTGGCTGTCCAGATCCACCCACTCCTCTCTGGTATGAGCTTTTCCGCCGACAATCGTGCCCAGCGTAAGTGCAGGAATCCCCATTGACAGCGGAATATTGGCATCTGTAGAAGCCGCTCCCTTTTCTGCCGCTTTTCCCGTTGTCTGTTTTATAACAGAAGCTGCCGCATCAATCAGTCTTTCCTGTACGCCAGCCTCTACTGCCTTTACAGCTCCGGCGCAGGGACGTTCTCCTACCTGTTTTACAAAGATCTGCATTCCGGTCTTTGCAAAGCGCTCTATCGTTTCCTGAAAAAACTCCCGCATTTCCTCCATACAGCCCGCATCTACAGAACGGATTTCATAAAGAATCCGCGCCTCCTGCGCAATCGTATTAACAGAAGTTCCCCCTTCAATTACGCCGACATTGTATGTAGTCTGCGCCCGCTTCGGAACCTCCTTTTCATACAAAGCACACACGACCTGTGAAATCTGATGCACTGCGCTGGCATTTCCAAATGCACTGAAGGAATGTCCTCCCTCCGTCTGCACTGTAACTTCATAGCGCAGCGAACCGACGCATTGCGTAAAACACTGACCCAGATACAGATCAAACGAAACCATCTGCGCAATCCGGCTGCCGTAGTCCTTCACCAGCTGTCTGCAGCCTTTCAGATTACCAAGCCCCTCTTCTCCCGTATCTGCCACAAATAAAATCCCTGTCTGCAGTTTCGGTTTTTCACTGGCAAAAAAAGCCGCGGCCATCAGAAGATTCACCAGATTGGCAGTATCATCTCCCACTCCAGGCCCTGTCAGCACATTTCCTTTCTGCCGGATCACGAGCTTATCTTCATCCGGAAATACCACATCCAAATGTGCCATATATACCGACAGCCTGCTGCGATGGCGCGCTTCATAAGGATAAATAACATTTCCCGCTGCGTCGATATAAACACCCTCCGCACCATGCGCCTCCAACCATTTTCGGCAAAATGAAGCTCTGCGCTCCTCCTTTTCCGAAGGAGCAGGAATCACCGCCAGATCTTTTAACAGCCGCTCCGCCTCCGGCGCATGACTTTCAATATAATTTCTGATCTTATCCTGCCACTGTACATCCATATACGATCGACCTTCCTCTCTGTTTCTTTACGTTTCGCTCTGGCTTTTCACGTTTCAATCTGCCTGATCACACGTCACTTCGAAGATTTACGTTTCATTATCCCTTTTCACGCTTAACTTCCCCAGTTAATGTCTATCTATGCGTTTTCACAAAAAGCTACGGAGCATT
>JAUNPP010000028.1:794-27449 GCA_030536685.1 Lachnospiraceae bacterium | reverse complement strand
CCGCTGCGTTCGATCCGAGCGAGAGCGCGTCCCCGAACAGGATTGTACTGTAATGAAGCCTTCACACCTTTATTCCTCACATGTTTATTCTTCACACCTTTATTCAATAAAGCGCAATTAAAATCATGCGTTTACTGTGCATACAGCAAGGATAAAATTCGCTATTGAGTTGAGAGGAATTTTCAAGTATAATAGCAACGTATAAGGATACTTGATGAAATATGCTCCGTTTTCCAGTACTTCACTGTTACATAGCTTTGAATTTCAATACCTCTCAATACCCGATTTTCAATACTGCTATATTAGACGGTTACAGATTTCATCAAATTACATTACAGGTCCGAGGGAGGCTTGCTGGTTATAGCTCCTGTCGGATATTTTTTATAAGGAGGAAATTCCCTGATGGTAAAACTTTTTGAAAATGGCGCTTACCTGTTAAATGGCGAACTCCTGATTGAGGATAACAGCGAAGCTTCTGCTGCATTATCTTCCAAACTTGGAGATGCCGTACCTTCCAAAGCAGAAGCGGCTAAGGGAACAATGGCGTACAATATTTTACAGGCACATAACACATCGGAAGATCCGAATCAGTTAAAAATCAAATTTGATTGTTTAACATCTCATGACATAACTTATGTTGGTATTATTCAGACCGCAAGAGCCAGTGGACTGGAAAAATTCCCCATCCCTTATGTATTAACCAACTGTCACAACAGCCTTTGCGCAGTAGGCGGCACCATCAATGAAGATGATCACATGTTTGGCCTTACCTGCGCTCAGAAGTTTGGCGGTATCTATGTTCCCCCTCACCAGGCAGTTATTCATCAGTATGCACGTGAAATGCTCGCCGGCTGTGGCAAGATGATCCTGGGTTCTGACAGCCATACCCGCTATGGCGCTCTTGGTACTATGGCAATCGGTGAAGGCGGCGGCGAACTGGCAAAACAGCTTTTAGGCCGTACATACGATGTAAAAATGCCCGGCGTTGTTGCAGTTTATTTAACAGGTGAACCCATGAAGGGCGTTGGTCCTCAGGACGTCGCTCTGGCTATCATCGGCGCTACTTTTGCAAATGGTTACGTTAACAACAAAGTAATGGAATTTGTAGGTCCTGGTGTAAAAAATCTGAGTGCTGATTTCCGTATCGGTATTGATGTTATGACAACTGAAACAACCTGTCTGTCATCCATCTGGACAACCGACACTACAATTTCCGATTATCTGGCTTTACATGGAAGAGCTGATGCTTACAAGGAGCTGAATCCCGCTTCTGTCGCTTACTACGACGGTGTAATCGAAATCGATTTAAGCACCATAAAACCTATGATTGCTATGCCTTTCCATCCGAGCAATACTTACGAAATTGATGAGTTAAAAACAAACCTCGATGATATCCTGGCTGATGTAGAGAAAAGAGCTCGTGTTTCCTTTGGCGAATCCTGTGATTTCTCTTTAAGAAACAAAGTAATCGATGGCAAATTATATGTGGATCAGGGAATCATTGCAGGATGTGCCGGCGGCGGTTTTGAAAATATCTGCGCTGCTGCTGATATCTTAAAAGGCAGATTTACCGGTGATGATAAATTTACATTAAGCGTTTACCCCGCTTCTACTCCTGTTTTCCTTGAACTGGTTAAAAATGGAAGTGTTGCTGACCTGATGACTGCCGGTGCAATTGTAAAAACTGCTTTCTGCGGTCCCTGCTTTGGTGCCGGAGATACTCCTGCTAATGGTGCATTCAGTATCCGTCACTCAACCAGAAACTTCCCCAACAGAGAAGGTTCCAAGATCCAGAACGGTCAGCTGTCAGCAGTTGCACTTATGGACGCACGTTCCATTGCCGCAACCGCAGCAAATAAAGGTTTCCTGACCTCAGCAGCTGATATGGATGTAGAATATACCGGCAAGAAATATTTCTTCGACAGTACCATTTACGAAAACCGTGTTTATGACAGCAAAGGAATTGCACATCCTGAAGTAGATATTCAGTTTGGTCCCAATATCAAAGACTGGCCCTCTATGGTTGCACTTACCGAAGACTTACTGCTTCGCGTAGCAACTGTAATCCACGATCCGGTTACCACAACAGATGAATTGATTCCTTCCGGCGAAACATCCTCTTACCGTTCCAATCCTCTTGGACTGGCAGAATTTACGCTTTCCAGAAAAGATCCTGCCTATGTAGGAAAAGCAAAGGCTGTAAGAACCGTTGAAGAAATGAGACGTGCAGACTCCTGCCCTTGCAAGGCTGATGATTCTGCTTATGATAAGGCTTTCAAAGTCATCAAAGCAGCTTATCCTGAACTGAAAGCAGGCGAAACAGGTATCGGAAGCACCATTTACGCGGTAAAACCCGGCGACGGCTCTGCCAGAGAACAGGCAGCTTCCTGTCAGAAGGTATTAGGCGGATGGGCAAACATCGCCAGAGAATACGCAACAAAACGTTATCGTTCCAACCTGATCAACTGGGGCATGCTTCCCTTCCTCTTCGAACAGGAAGAACTGCCTTTCGGCCTGGATGACTTCATCTTTATTCCCGGAATCCGCACAGCAATTCAGGAAAAGAAAAACGTCATCACAGCGTATGTTGTAAAAGATACTCTGGTACCTTTCGAACTTCGTCTCGGAGATTTAACAGATGACGAACGCAAAATCATCCTCGCAGGATGCCTGATTAATTTCTACGGAGATTAACGAAAGTTAAATTTCTACGGAGACTAACGAAAGCTAAGCAGGACAAATTCAATTTAGCTCTGCTGACTTACAAAAAGAGCGGGAAAATGTTTCACGTGAAACATTTTCCCGCTCTTTTCTTATTGCTGAGTTTTTTCATATATTTTTTTCACAGAATCCATTCGAGCTGACATCCCGCTAAAAAGCAAATCTACAATTGTTATAGCTGCCATCGATTCTACTACTACGACTGCCCGTGGAACGATGATCGGGTCATGGCGTCCGTGTATCACCATGTTGATTTCTTCGCCTCTGTTGGTAACAGTCTGCTGTTCCCGGCTGATACTGGGGGTCGGTTTCACTGCCGCTCTGAAAATAATATCAGAGCCATCGCTCATTCCTCCTAAAATTCCTCCTGCATGATTGGTCTTTTTTGAGATATTTCCCTCCTCATTTATATAGAAGGAATCATTATTTACAGAACCAACACTCTCTGCTGCTGCAAATCCGTCTCCAATTTCAAATCCTTTTACTGCTCCAATTGACATAATTGCCTTAGCCAGGTTTGCATCTAACTTGTCAAATACCGTATTTCCCACACCAACAGGCATATTTTTTATCACACACTCGATAACACCGCCGCTGGAATCCTGTTCCTGTATTTTCTGATGCAGGTATTCTTCTGCTTTTCCAGCAGCTTCCGCATCCGGCATATACATTTTATTATTTGAAATTTCATTTTTGTCAAATCTGGTGTAATCAATTGAAATCGGGCCAATTGACTTTGCGTAAGCATAAATTTCAATCCCCAGTTCCTTCAGAATTTTTATGGCAACTGCACCTGCTGCAACCCGGCCAACTGTTTCACGACCGGAAGAACGTCCCCCTCCACGATAGTCTCTGAAACCATATTTCTGCTCAAAAGTGAAATCCGCATGTCCCGGTCTGTAGGAGTATGCAATCTGTCCATAATCCTTTGAGCGCTGGTCTTTGTTCCACACCAGCATGGAAATAGGAGTCCCCGTTGTTTTCCCTTCAAAAACACCGGAAAGAATCTGCACTTCATCGCCTTCTTTTCTTGCAGTTGTAAATTTGCTCTGTCCCGGTTTTCTCCGGTCAAGCATTTCCTGAATATCGGATTCCTCCAGGGGAAGTCCTGCCGGGCAGCCATCCACTACTACCCCTAACGCTTTTCCATGAGACTCTCCCCATGTTGAAACTGTAAAAATATTTCCTGTCACTGATCCTGACATTATGATTTCCTCCTTAAGCCTGTGCCATATGCATATGCCATTTTCTGTTTTTACCTATTATAATCCAAAAATGGAGCAATATCCATTAAAAATATCACTCCATTTGTCTGTTGCTTTTCTCACAGTATTTACTTTTCTGTCATTTGCTTTTTGACAGCATCTACTTTTCTGCTATTGCTTTTTCACAGCATCTACTTTTCTGCTATTGCTTTTTCCAATGCTTTCTGTTCTTCTTTTCCTAAAAGCACTTCACATTTGCTATCGCGGATTTCTTTTAAGTAAAGATAACTGCCCTCTCTGGTATGAATGGAATTTATCATAATACCGGAATTATTTAAATCCAGCAAAGCAAGTGCAAAACTAACCTGTCCTCCCATCCCCGTCAGAGCATTGTATTTTACAATTCCCTTTTTCTGATAACATCCGGAAATAACCTGATTCATTGCTTTTATGTTTTCTTCTATCCGCAAATCAGTTTCCTGTAACTGCTTGATATTCTCAACCTCTGTCTGAATCAATTCTTCCAGGGACTGCGCATCGCTGCCTTCCATAAACTTTTTATACTTCTTTTTTAATCCGCCCAGTTTCACCAGACATATAATAACCAGAAGCATCAAAAGAACGATGGCGGCACCGAGACCAGCTATAATATAAGCCGGATCAATTAATAAATCATTCAACATACTATTTTCTAACATAGTTTTCCTCCAGGGTATACTTTCAATTTATTTACAGACTATCCTCCGGAATCTGCTGAAACAGTTCCAGAAGACGTTCCAACTCATCCAAAGAATAATACTCTATCTCAATTTTTCCTTTATCATCCTTTTTCTTCTTAATGCTTACTTTTGTTCCCATAAGTTTTTTCAGCATATTTTCATAATTTGTATAAATTATTCTGGTCTGCTCATCTACAGGGTCTTTCTGCGGCCTTTCTTCCGCTTTTTCAGGAACTTCATTCATCATCCTCACCAGTTCCTCTGTATCCCGCACGCTGAGCTTTTCCTCCACAATACGAGTTGCCAGATCATACTGCTCATCATGACTTTCCAGCCCCAACAGCGCCTTAGCATGTCCGCCGGTAATCTGACGTTCTACCAGCATTTCCAGAACTCCTTCGTCCAACTTCAATAATCGAACGGTATTGGCGATGGCAGTACGGCTCTTGGAAACCTTTTTAGAAAGCTCATCCTGCGTCAAATGAAATTCCTGCATCAAACGCTGATACGCCAAAGCCTCTTCCACAGGATTCAGGTCTTCTCTCTGAATATTTTCAATCAGCGAAATTTCCATAATCTCCTGTTCTGTTAAATTTTTGATCACTACAGGGACTGTCTTTAAGCCCGCAATTTTAGCGGCCCGCCATCTGCGTTCTCCTGTAACAATTTCATAGTGGTTTTCTTTTTTTACAACCACCAAAGGCTGTATGATTCCATGCTGTTTGATAGAATCTGCCAATTCCGCCAGTGACTCTTCATCAAATGATTTTCTCGGCTGTTCCCGGTTTGGTTCTACCATACTGATTTTCACCATAACATCTGCTGCTTCCGGTGTGGATTTTTCTTTCTCGGCTTCCGATTTTTCCTTTTCTTTCAGAACACCCTGCGGTATCAAAATATCCAGGCCTTTTCCAAGTCCACCTTTTCTCGCCATTTGCACCTCTCCTCCCATTTTTAATCCACTATTCACTCATGCATAATATCTTCTGCCTGCTATTGCTCATTTACTGCTACTGTTTTCAGCTCATTTACCGCTTACTTCTACTATTTTCCGATTACTTCTTCTGCCAGCATGCGGTATGCTTCCGCGCCTGCGGAGCGGGAATCATAAATATTAATTGGAAGGCCATGGCTGGGAGCTTCTGCAAGACGAACATTTCTGGGAATAATGGTTTTATAAATGTTATGCTTCAGATAACCTTTCACATTCTCCACCACCTGCAGTGACAGATTTGTTCTTGCATCATACATAGTAAATACGACGCCTTCTATATCAAGCTCAGGATTTAACCGTTCTTTCACAAGGCTGATCGTATAAATCAGCTGGCTCAGTCCTTCCAGCGCATAATACTCGCACTGAATAGGAACCAGCACACTGTCCGCCGTTGTCATTGCATTGATTGTCAGCATACTCAATGACGGAGGGCAGTCAATGATAATAAAATCATACGCTTCTCTGATTCTTTCCACACAATCTTTTAATATGTACTCTTTTCTTTCTGTTCCAATTAATTCAATTTCGCATCCCGATAAATCAATATTGGAAGGAAGCACATCCAAATTGTCAAATACGTTGCGGACAATACACTCTTCAACAGAAGCCTCGCCTAACAGCAAATCATACACTGTATATTTTTGATCATTTTTATCCAAACCCAGTCCGCTGGTTGTATTTCCCTGAGGATCCATATCAATCGCAAGTACACGTTTTCCCTCTGCAGCCAGACAAGAGGATAAATTGATACTGGTAGTACTTTTACCAACTCCACCTTTCTGGTTTGCAATCGCTATAATTCTACTCATACATCGATTTCCTTTCTTACTTTTGAATCTGAAAACTGGATTAATTATATCACTATTCAAACTACAATTCTATGCTTTTTTAGGATTTGCTTTCTTTTGCTTTTCTTTGAAAATACTAATTGAAGTTTTCTTCGGCATATGTTACTATTAAAGCATATTATTTGTTATATTTTTGTAACTTATATACCGATTTTTTATGATTTTATATTATTTTTAAGTTTTATTTATATTACTTTTAGAATTTGGAGGCCGTATTTATGAATCAAAAATTGCTCAATGTCAGCAGTGGAAAAGCTTTTGCTGATACTGCTGTCGTAAACGGACAGATCGTAAACGTTTTTACAGGTGAAATTTATCCCGGAGGTGTTGCCATATGCGGTGATACGATTGCCGCTGTTGGAGATATCTCTTATTGTATCGGACCTGACACGGCAATAATTGACGCTCAGAACCATTACCTGACTCCCGGCTTTATCGATGGACACATTCACCCGGAAAGCAGCAATCTGTCTATCCGCAATTTTGCTGCTGCAATTCAGACACATGGCACTTCTACGATCATGACTGACCTGCACGAAATCGGTGTTGTGGCTGGTATTGATGGAATCCGCGCAATTCTCGAAGAGGCAAAAGAGACCTCTCTAAACATCTACTGGATCGTACCTTCCCATATCCCCTGCGCACCTAATCTGGAGACAAGCGCTTACCGCTTCCATCCCGAAATCATTTCCCGTGGTCTGGAATATCCTGACGCTGTTGGTATTTCCGAAATTTCCGGTTTTTCTGTTATCTCCGGAAACGATGAGCTTTTAGAATCAATTGACCTTTGTGCAAATAAAAACTTATCACTGCAGGGACATCTGGCTGGTATCTCCGGAAAAAATCTCACCACCTGTATTGCCGCAGGTGTCGTTTCCGACCACGAAGCGATCACAGAAGAAGAAGCGTTAGAACGTCTGCGGACCGGATGTCATCTTATGATGCGTGAAGGCTCCGTTGCACACAACCTGAAAGTCTGTCTCCAGGCAATAAAAGATCACAAGCTTGATACTTCCAATACCAGTATTGTTACAGATGACCTGCATGTATGTGATGCAGTAAAAAAAGGACATCTGGACGAGTCTATCCGCGTCGCTTTAAAAGAAGGAATTGATTTTACTACTGCTATCCAAATGGTAACAATTAATGCAGCAAAAATGTTTCACGTGGAACATCAGGTGGGAATTCTTGCACCCGGCAGACGCGCAGATATCAATATCACCTCCGGGCCGGAAGATTTCAAAGTTCTCAGTGTAATCTCCGCCGGAAAACTCTGGATGAAGGATCAGGAAATTTTAAAACACTACTCTCCTGCCATTCATGCACCGATATTATTAAATACCATGCATCTGAAACGTGAAATTTCTCCAAAGGACTTTGAAATCCATGTGACTGATGGAAGAAAGCAGGTTCAGGTAATCGCTATGAAAACAGAAAGCTGCGCTCTGGTAACTTCTCCGGTAACAGGCTGGCTCAATGTCAGAAATGGTATCGTTGAATGTGATGTGAATCAGGATATTCTCTACATTGCCCAGATTGAACGTCACGGAAAAAATGGACAAATTGGAAAAGCTTTCATGTCAGGCTTTCAGCTGAAATCAGGTGCCATTGCCTGCACGATTGGTCACGATAACCACAATATCATTGTCCTTGGAACAAACTTCGATGACATGGCGCTCGCTGCCAATCGGCTGAATGAACTTCAAGGCGGACAAATCGTTGTAAACGGCGGAGAAATTCTATCAGAAATCGCTTATCCGATTTGCGGTCTCCTCAGTGATTTACCCGCTGAAGAACTGGCCGCTGAAAAAGAGAAAGCCAACCGTATCATCCAAAATCTGAGTGGAGAAACAAGTATATCCATTCCTTTCATGGTGCTCTCCTTTATTTGCCTTGCCGTCATACCCGAGTTTGCAGTAACCGATTTCGGTTTTATTGATGTGCTCAACGAAAAAGTAATTGACCCTATCATAGGTTAGATATAATTTTGTTTACCTCCTGTCCTTTTTCGTGGTATAATATTGTACGAATACTTTATCAGATGTAACATAGCTCTTCATTTTGCAGATATTCAAAAAATCATGAGTGCAAACTGAATAGTAATTACTGAATTCATAACAGTTCAGCTTACCAGCTGAACTGTTATATAAATTGTACTAATACAGGAGGTTTTTATTATGAAAACCAAAACCATTTTTAAAGGTGTGCTGTTGGCTTCTACATCTATTGCTTCAATTTCACTGCTCAATCGGCTGATTACCAAAGAAAGTATCGCTCAAAATCTGCTTTATAACAATGAAACGGAATACTTTAACTGGCGGTATGGACGTATCCACTACACAAAAACAGGAACAGGAACTCCTCTTCTCCTGATTCATGAGCTGGCTGCAGACGCATCTGCTTATGAATGGGAACAGCTTAAATATACTCTGGCACAGACACACACTGTTTATTCTCTGGATCTGCTTGGCTGCGGACGTTCGGAAAAACCTGATTTTTCTTACACTAACTATACCTATGTACAATTAGTAACCGATTTTATACGCCTTGTCATCGGACAGCCTGCTGATATCGTTACAAGCGGAGAAAGCTCTACTATCGCAATCATGGCTGCCTCCAGCCGCCCGGAATTATTTCACCGCATTGTTATGATTACTCCCGAATCCATTTACAATGGTTTCAGAAAACCCGGAAAAACATCTAAACTGCGCAAAAAGCTGATTGACACCCCTGTCATCGGAACTCTTATTTATAATATTGCTTTTTCACCAAGAGAAATCTCTTCCCGACTGAAAAAACGCTGTATTCAGACTGCAAGCGCTACTGATATCGCAGTACGTGCAGAAGCTTCCCATTTAGGCGGCGGACTGGCGAAACAGCTGTATGCCTGCATAAAAGGTGATTATCTGCACGTTCCCTTTCGTTCCGCTTTACAGAAAACGGATCTTTGCCTCTATCTGATCTTAGGAAGTGAAAACCCGGAAGCGAAAGAGATTGCGGAGGATTATCAAATGGAAAACCCGGCAGTTGAAGTAGAATGGATTTCCAATGCCGGTCACTACCCTCATATCGAACAGGCAACCGATACCGCAGAAATGATTCAGATTTTCCTAAGTTAAAATTCAGAAATTCCTGCAGCAAAAATAAGCACAACAGGTTTTCCTGCACGAATATTCTTACTTTCAGACACTAAAAATTAAGGCGTGAGAAAGCTATCTGGCTTTCTCACGCCAAAACAAATTTCTTACAACTCACCTCTTATAGAAGTGGAAGTCTTATCGAATTTCAAGATAAAAAATTCTGGTTACTTCAATGGTTCCTTCAATGGCTACTTCAATGGTTCCTTAAACGGTGTTCCCGGCTTTCTGGGATATTTTTTAGGTGTAGGCTTCATTTTATGAATCCGGATAAAATTCCGCTCCATAGGTTCTGTCTGCGCACTCTCCTCTTCCAATATAAACTGCTCTACATCGAAATCAGAATCTACGGTCTCTGCTTTTTTGCCAGCGACATTGATCACATCACCTACATCACCCGCATCACCCGCATTACCTGCATTACCCGTATTACCCACATCACATGCATCACCTGCATTACCTATACGTTCTACACGTCTCGCACTTCCGCCGAGCAATGAAACAGCTCTTTCTGCCTGTTCCAGCTCCTCCATTCCCTTCATGGATTTGTAAGAAATAAAGCAGCCGCCTTCCTTTACAAAAGGAAGACAGATTTCTGACAGTGAATTCAGATTTGCTACGGCACGTGAAACACAGTAATCAAACTGCTCACGGTATTCCGCCTTTTTAGCAATTTCTTCTGCTCTGCCATGGATTGCTTCTGTCTGTTCCAGTGAAAGCGCCTGGATGACCTCCTGAAGAAACAAGATCCGTTTATTCAGAGAATCAAGCAGGACAACCTTCAGCTCAGGGTACATGATTTTCAGAGGGATTCCAGGAAAACCTGCGCCTGTTCCTACATCAATAAGGGAAATCTCCTGATCTTTTTTTATTAGCTTCTCGTATTTCCCAAGGTATACGCTGTCCAGAAAATGCTTTACAACTACTTCACGGTACTCCGTAATGGCAGTAAGATTCATCACTTTATTTTTTTCTACAAGCATTTCATAGTACTGCTGAAACTGCTGTGCCTGACGTTCTGTAAGAGGAAAACCATGTTTCTCAAAAACCGATTTTAAATATTCCAACTTTCTTCCTCCATCAATATGATTCAAGAATTAATTCTGTCTGCTGCCGTGCTGTTCCAGATATACCACCAATACGGAAATGTCTGCAGGCGATACGCCGGAGATACGGGAAGCCTGACCGACAGACATGGGTTTATACAGATTCAGCTTCTGCATTGCTTCTTTTCGAAGTCCTTTTACCTTCGTGTAATCGAAATCTACGTACAGCTTTTTCTTTTCCAGCTTCTTAAACTGTTTTACCTGCTGCATCTGGCGTTTAATATAGCCTTCATATTTCAGCTGAATATTTACCTGCTCTGCCACTTCATCGGAAAGCTCAGGACGTTTCGGATCAAGCTCCGCTAACATCATATAATCAAGCTCGGGGCGTTTTACCAGTTCCGCTAACGTAATACCGCTCTTTAATTCCGTGCTTTCATGCTCCCTTAAAAATTCCTGAACCTTCTGATTAGCGCCAATATGTGTCTCCTCTACGCGGACAATCTCAGTCTCTATTGCAGCTTCCTTATCGAGTACTTTCTGATAATCCGCATCGGAAACCAGGCCGATCTTATGACCGATTTCGGATAAACGCATGTCTGCATTGTCCTGACGGAGAAGCAGACGATATTCCGCGCGGGAGGTCATCATACGATAGGGTTCATGATTTTCCTTTGTAACAAGATCATCAATCAATACACCGATATACGCCTGAGAACGGTCCAAAATAACCTGTTCCTGCTGTTTTACGCTCAATGCCGCATTGATTCCGGCAATCAGTCCCTGAGCTGCCGCTTCCTCATAGCCTGAACTGCCGTTGAACTGCCCGCCTGCAAAGAGAGAAGGGATTGCTTTGAACTCCAATGTCGGTTTTAACTGTCTCGGATTGATACAGTCGTATTCTATTGCATATGCATTTCGCACAATTGCTGCATTTTCCAAACCCGGAACCGTGTGATACATTGCATACTGTACATCCTCCGGAAGAGAGCTGGACATACCGCTTAAGTACATTTCATTTGTGTAAAGACCTTCCGGCTCGACAAAAACCTGATGACGATTTTTATCTGCAAATTTCACCACTTTGTCCTCGATAGACGGACAGTAGCGAGGGCCTGTTCCTTCAATTGCTCCGGAGAACAATGGAGAACGATCAATATTTTCACGAATGATCTTATGTGTTTCTTCATTGGTATAAGTCAGCCAGCAGGAAACCTGCTCCTTCTGTACTGACGCCGGATCTGTTGAAAATGAGAAGGGAACTACCTTTTCATCCCCCTTCTGCTCTTCCATCTTTGAAAAATCAATTGTCCGTTTATCAACGCGGGCAGGTGTCCCCGTCTTAAAGCGGTACATTTCGATTCCATGAGCAATCAGACTCTCTGTCAGATGATTGGCTGCCATAAGACCGTTCGGGCCTGTGTAATAGCTGATATCACCGTAGATACATCTTGCTCTCAGATAAGTTCCGGTACAGAGTACAGCGGCGCGGCAGGCGTATTCTGCGCCTGACACGGTCTTTACCCCAACAATTTCATTATTTTCTCCAGTTACAATTTCAGATACTTCAGCCTGACGAATCACCAGATTTTCTGTATTTTCCAGAACTCTGCGCATCTGACTGGAATAATTCTGTTTGTCTGCCTGCGCACGCAGGGAATGCACCGCAGGGCCTTTCGAACGATTCAGCATTTTAGACTGAATAAAGGATTTATCTATATTTTTACCCATCTCACCCCCGAGGGCATCGATTTCACGAACCAGGTGCCCCTTGGAGCTGCCGCCGATGTTCGGATTACAGGGCATCAGCGCAATACTGTCTACGCTAACCGTAAACATAATCGTTTTCAGTCCCAGACGCGCGCTGGCAAGAGCTGCCTCACAGCCTGCATGTCCGGCGCCCACAACTGCAACGTCATAGGATTCTTTCAGATATGGCATAATTACACCTCTTTTTCTACAATTTACTTTTTCTCAGTTTAGACTCAGTTTGGATTTTTGCAAACGCTTTCTGCTTTTTCTCACTTCGGATTTTCACAAACTCTGTCTGTTTTTTCCTGTACTTCTATTTTCCCATACAGAATTTGCTGAAAATTTCATTTACCAGGTCATCTTCTACTGATTCTCCGGTAATGTAGCCCAGCTGTTCGTAAGCACTCATCATATCAATTGTAAAAAAGTCTTCCGGCATACCGGCTCTGATGCTTTCAAGCACCAGCTGCAGACTTCTATGTGCACTGTCCAGGGCAGCTTTATGTCTTGCACTGGTCAGATAAATTTCATCGTTAAATTTCAGTTCTTCCGAATAAAACATTTCTTTAATACGATCTTTTAACACATCAAATCCGGTTCTCTCTTTGGCGGAGAATACAACAATGCTCTTTTCAGGGAGCATCTGGCGGATTTCCTGCTCTGCAAGCACGGTATCAAGGTCGCATTTGTTAAAAAGAACTATTGATTTTTTATCGGAAATACATCTTATAATTTCCCGGTCATTGTCATCCAGAGGCTTTGTCGCATCAATCACATACAGCACCAGATCGGCCTCTTCGGCCTGGCTTTTGGCCCGTTCCACACCTATCTGTTCCACAAGATCCGAGGTCTGGCGGATTCCTGCGGTGTCAACCATATTCAGACTGATTCCATCCAGCAGAATATGCTCTTCCAGCGTGTCTCTGGTAGTTCCCGCAATATCCGTTACAATGGCGCGCTCGCTGCCCACCATAAGGTTTAAAAGGGAGGATTTGCCGGCATTTGGCTTACCCAGGATAACGGTTTTGATTCCTTCTTTTAATATCCGGCCATCATCTGCGGTATCAGCCAGTTTTTCCATCTCAAGAAGCAGCGGCTTCAGTTTTTCCTGCAGCTCTTCTCCGTAATTTTCCATGGGATAATGCTCCGGGTCATCCAGAGCGGATTCAATGTAGGCAATCTCATAAATAAGCTTGCTGCGAATTGCTTTAATCTTGTCTGATACAGAGCCGGAAAGCTGTCTGACAGCACTTTTCAGAGCAAAATCATTCTGAGAATTAATGATATCAATAACCGCTTCCGCCTGTGAAAGGTCCATTCTTCCATTTAAAAATGCCCTTTTGGTGAATTCACCGGCCTCTGCAGGGCGTGCTCCGCTTTCAATTACAGCATCCAGAATTTTCTTCATAACCAATATGCCGCCATGACAATTGATTTCTATTACATCCTCCGCAGTATAACTGTGCGGGCCCTTCATAACAGAAACCAGCACTTCATCTATAATCTGCTCATCTTTTACAATATGCCCATAATGCAGGGTATGCGTTGCCACATCCTTTAATTTTTTTTCCTTTTTCTTCGCTTTAAAAATCCGGTCTGCAATGGTGATAGCATCAGCTCCGCTGATTCGCACAATTCCGATACCGGAATGAGACATCGCCGTACCAATGGCAGCAATTGTATCATTTTCCATCTGATAACCTGTATCCTTTCCTGTTCCCGTACATTTGTACATTCTTTCCTCATACAGCAAAAGGCGGAGGTGTTTTTTGAATATACAGGAAAAGCCGTGCTGAACCCTCAGCACGGCTACAAACAGTAACTTTTAGTTTTCCTGCTTTACTTCTCCGGTTTCTACTTCCGCAGCTGTTGTTTTATCGTACTCTCTGCGTTTGTATCCGCCTCTCTGCTTATTATAAGAACCGTTATTATTGTAACGGCTGTAACCGCCTTTGCCGCCCTGTCTGCTGTTATAGTTTCTTTCACGTTTCAGTGAAATTACAACATGTCTGAACGGTTCCTCTCCTTCACTTCTGGTAATAACATACCTGTCGTTCTGAAGTGCTGCATGAATCACTCTTCTTTCATAGGGATTCATGGGTTCAAGAGCTACCGGTTTTTTCGTTCTTTTTACCTTAAAGGCAATATTTTTCGCCAGATTTTCCAGTGTCTCTTTTCTTCTCTCACGGTAGTTTTCGGTATCCAGCTTAACTCTGATATATTCTTCCTGATTCTTGTTTGCTACAAGACCGGTCAGATACTGTAAAGAATCCAGCGTCTGTCCTCTTTTGCCAATCAGAATTCCCATATCCTCGCCAACCATATTGATGTCCAGTACGTTCTCTGTTTCATCAAATCTGCTGTCTACGGAAACTGTAAGACCCATGGCATTACATACCTGGCTGATAAACTCTTCCGGAGTTGATGCAACTTTAAGATTCGATCTGCTTTCAGCTTTAACTGCAGGCTTTACTGCAGGTTCTTCAGCTGCGGCAGGTTTTTCTTCTTCAGCTGTTTTTTCTGTTTCAGAATGTGCAACCGGTGTTTTCATAAAACTTTCCAGTTCCTCTGAAATTGCATCCTCTCTGATCCATGCTTTGATCACAGCGGGTCTGCTGCCGATTCCGAAAAATCCGCTGCGTCCCTCGCTGATGACTTCATACTCCATCTTATCGCTGGTAGTACCAAGCCGGATCATAGCCTGTGTAAGAGCTTCTTCTACATTTTTTGCAGAAATTTCTATTTTATTCATTGCGTTTCCTCTTACAACTGAATATTCACAGTTTAAGACATTTCAATCAGAAGACTGAAATGTTATTTTTTTTCTTTTTTATCGTCAAATTCTTTGACCATTCTTGCTCTCGCTGCAATACTGCCCTTTTCATACTGCTTATTGTAATAAGCTGAGCTGTCGGTTGTATTCTTAGCGGAAGAAGGCATTGTTTTCGCTTTCTTTACAGATACGTTCTGTGTGCTGCTTACGGTTTTGCCGTTATGCACATAGGTACCATCTGATTTAATTTCAGGGAGTCCCTGTTTTGCACGTTTTTTGTTCTGTTTTTCAATACATTCCTCAATCAGAGTCTCTGTTCCGATTCTGTCAAAATGCTTGTTTACAAAAACCTGAATTACAGTTCTTACAACAGCACTTGCAATCCAGTATAAACCAAGACCTGCAGGCATTGTGAAACAGAAAACGGCTGACATGATGGGCATAAATGTATTCATGCTCTTCATGGTTGCGCCGGCTGTGCCCTCTGCTGCACTCATGTCCTGTCCGGCAGTTGATACCTTAATGGACAGCCACTGGGTAAACCATGCAAGAAAAGGAATGAGAAGTGCGATAGACAGTTTAAATCCAGGCGCTTCTGCCAGATTGATACCGCCCAGGAATGAGTTCATTTCTGAAATTTTGTCCAGATGAGGAGTTAATGTATCCTTCAGTGCGGGGAAAATCTCGGTGAACTTGTTCCAGTCTGCATTGTCAAACTTATAAAACAGATCGATAATATAGTTTACGGATTCTTCTGTCTTACCATCAAAATTGAATTTATCAGGGGACATTCCGTTTTCCGTTGCCAGTTCTGCGATCTTGGATACAAAGCCGCCCTGTCCGAGTGCCATATCCACAATCTGACCAAACTGCTCTTTGATAGCAGTTACATAACCGGGAATCTGGTAAATAACACGATACAAAGCCAGCATGATCGGGAACTGGATCAGTGTCGGCAGACATCCTGACATCGGGCTGTATCCGTATTTATCATATATCATCTGTGTTTCTTTTTGTGATTTTTCTAATGAAGCCTGATCACGTTTACCTCTGTACTTTTCGGTAACTTTGGCCACTTCGGGCGAAATCGCGGTATTCAGCTTCATGTTTTTCTGCGATCTGATTGTCAACGGAATCAGAAGGATGTTAACAACGATCGTAAACAAAATAATTGCAAGGCCGATATTCGGGATTCCAATTGCAGACAGACCGTTAAACAGACCATCCATCAGAAGTCCCAGAAGCTTTGCAACCGGTCCTACAATCTTTCCGTCATACTGTGTCAGTAAGATAAAATTCAAAGGAGTACCTCCTAAATCCTGTCATGGAACGGGGTCGTACCCGCCCTTTGCAAAAGGATTACATCTTAAAATGCGCCAAACCGCAAGTGCTCCGCCTTTAAGCGCTCCATACCGCTCAATCGCAATAATCGCGTACTGAGAACACGTAGGTACGTACTTACAGCACGGGGGTCTCATTGGGGAAATATATCTGCGGTAAAACCTGATCAGGGTAATCAAGCATTTTTTCATCGATTCATCTCTCTTTTCATTCACTGCTGCTGTCTTCAGTTAACAACACACCGTGAAGCCTGGCAAGGTGCATCACTGCACTCTCGATTTCACTGTAATTTCTGCCTTTTGCTTCTTTTCTGGCTACAACCACAATGTCGCAGCCGTTTCGGAACCTGTTCACATTCAATCTGAAGCTTTCTTTAATAAGCCTCTTCACACGATGTCTTACTACACTGTTTCCTACTTTTTTACTGACGGAAATCCCAAGTCTGCCTTCCTCTCCCTCCTGCGCGGGCGCCAGGTACATAACGAGGTATCGGTTGGCATAGGATCTGCCAGTTCTGTAAACTGTTAAAAAATCCCTGTTATTTTTTATTGATTCCATTCTGACTCTTCTTTATACTTTCATAATATATCAAGCTTTAAAATAGGTATTCCAGCAGTCATAAAAATCCTGCAGATACATATCTTAATAATATATCTTCAAGTTACGGTGTCAATTAGCTAAAAAAGGCCACATGAACTGCGGCCTTGCTAATTATGCGGATAATTTCTTTCTGCCTTTTGCTCTTCTTGCCTGCAGAACTTTTCTGCCGCCGGGAGTGCTCATTCTTGCTCTGAAACCGTGAACTTTAGATCTCTGTCTCTTTTTGGGCTGAAATGTCATCTTCATATCTATACACCTCCTTTTCTAATGGTAGCAACACATCGTTACCATTATATATAAACACTTCCATTCCGTCAAGACATTTTTTTTGCAGATTTTATCATAAAAATTTAATATTTGTATTTATCCACAGGCATTTTCGGTTATTCACCCTGTTTTTACAGGTTATACACAGGTTTTCAACTATCCACATTTTGTGGATAACTTGTGGATAATCGTTTTTGGCTACCACTATATCTTGGAGTTTCGTCTCCGTTTTTTTGATTGATACCCCTAAATATCTGTGAAAAACTTATTCACTTTATCCACATTCAACCCCTTTTTAACAGTTATCCACATTTTTTATCATTATAACCTATCAACTTATACACATCGAAAAAAATCTTTATTTTTTTGTATTCCATTGCTATCTACGTGATTTTGTAGTAAACTGATGTTAATGAAATTAGAATGTGCGCACTGTCACCATCGGTAATTGTGGATAACTTTCAAAACCACAGTTACCGTTTTCATACGGCATTTTTCCCGTATTCTCAGACACTTATGCACATTTCTTCCTATTTTAATAAAAAAAAGAATTAGAAATTTTAGTTTCATTACCCAGAGGAGTTACACATGCTAGAAACAGTACAAAAAAACTGGGGAGAAATTATTTCCAAACTAAAGATGGACCAGGAACTTTCTGATATTTCGTTCCACACCTGGATCGAGCCACTAAAACCTGCTGCCATCGAAGGAGATGAAATACTGGTTCTCTACCCAGGCGAAAAATTTGGTCTGGATTATATCCAGCAGAAGAAATATGATTTTTTCCTGCAGCTCCATATTCAGGAAATCACCGGTCTCAGCTGTCGCGTCCGTTTCGTTATGAAAGACGATGTCCCTGCTCAGCCTGCTGCAAAAAAATCACCTGTTTCTTCTAATAATAATGTACCCACTGGCTTAAACCAGAAGTACACTTTTGAAAGCTTCGTCGTCGGTTCCAATAACCGCATGGCTCACGCTGCCTCTCTGGCAGTTGCAGAATCACCTGCTGAAGCATTCAATCCGCTTTTTATTTACGGCGGTGTAGGTCTTGGTAAAACACATCTGATGCATTCTATCGGTAATTTTATTTTAAATAAAGACCCCGATAAAAAGATCATGTACGTTACTTCAGAAGTTTTTACCAACGAACTGATTGATTCCATCCGTAATAAAAACAACAACAATGACAACACTACCGCCGAATTTCGGGCAAAGTACCGCAATAATGACGTACTGTTAATCGATGATATCCAGTTTATTATAGGAAAAGACAGTACCCAGGAGGAGTTCTTCCATACATTTAACACCTTATATCAGGCGAAAAAACAGATTATTATCTCCTCAGACCGTCCCCCCAACGAGATGGAACTGCTGGAGGAACGTCTGCGCTCCCGCTTCGCCGGCGGTCTCACCGTCAGCATTTCGGAGCCTGATTATGAAACCCGTATGGCAATTCTTCGTAAGAAAGAAGCGGATGAAGGCTATAATATTGATAATGAAATTATCAAATACATCGCCACCCATGTAAAATCGAATATTCGTGAGCTGGAAGGTGCTCTGACCAAAATTGTCGCATTTTCCCGGCTTCAGAATACAGAAATTACACTGGATATGGCAGCTGAAATCCTGAAAGACCAGCTTGGACCGGCAGAACCCAGAGAAATCACCCCCGAATTGATCATTGAAACGGTCGCAGACCATTTTCATATTTCCGTTAAGGATCTGATTTCCCCGAAACGAAGCAAAGATATCGCTCATCCCAGACAGATTGCTATGTATCTTTGCAAGGAGATGACATCCGTTCCTCTTATTAAAATAGGAAGCTGTCTTGGCAACCGCGACCATGCGACCATTATCCATGGCTGCGAAAAGATCAAAAAAGACCTTCCTGACAACGATACTCTGCAGTCTGCAATCGAGACCCTGAAGAAAAAAATCAACCCTCCTTTATAAACATTAAGGTGTGGATATCATGTTGAATTTTTGTGGATGAATTTAACGTTAATCTGGGGTGTTGATAACTTCAGAATTATCCTCAGGTTCAGGTTCAGTTATCAACCAGTTTTCCCATTGTGGAAAACCTTATGTTTTCTGGCCTTTTAGGGGTTATCCACATATCCACGCCCCCTACTGCTGATACTGCTGAAATATAATATATTTATATATTCATTTATACCGAAAACACCGAAAGGAGTTATTCACATTTATGAAAATCTACTTCGAGAAATCGACTCTCATGAATGCTATAAATACCGTACTGAAAGCGGTTCCTTCTAAAACCAATTACAAGATATTGGAATGTATTCTGATTGACGCCCGTCAGTCTTATGTAAAACTGACTACGAATGATACCGAACTTGGCATTGAGACAACAATCGATGCCCGGATTGAAAATCATGGAATCACAGCGATCAATGCGAAACTTTTTGCTGAAATCATCAGAAAACTTCCTGACAGTGAGATTCTTCTTCAGATCAAGGACAACACTGCGCTGATCCAGTGTGAAAATGCCAAGTTCAAGATCATGTGTGACGACCCGGATACGTACATCCTGCTGCCTCAGTTCAATAAGGATAAGTCCATTGTTATGTCACAATATGCTCTGAAAGAGATCATTCGTCAGACAATTTTCTCTATTTCACCGAATGATACGAATCTTGCTATGGCAGGTGAACTTTTTGAAGTTAAAGAAAACCAGTTAAGGGTCTGTTCTCTTGACGGACACCGCATTTCCATCCGAAAAGTGGAGCTTAACGACGTTTATTCCAGCTTCGAGGTTGTGGTTCCCGGCAAATCCTTAAGTGAGATCAGTAAGATTCTGACCGGAGAAGCCGATCATGATGTGCGGATCTTCTTCTCAAAGAATCATATCTCTTTTGAGTTTGACCAGACCATAGTAGTAAGCCGTCTGATTGACAAGAAATATTTTAATGTAGATCAGATGTTAAGTAACGATTATGAAACATGCGTAACAGTCAATAAGAAAATTTTATTAGATAGTATCGAGCGCTCCACTTTGCTGGTTAAGGAGAGCGATAAAAAACCGATTATTTTTAACATCAGTGAGAATTCCATGGAACTGATCATGAACTCCTCTCTCGGTTCCATGCGCGATGAGATCATGATCGATCAGTTCGGCAAGGATATCATGATCGGTTTTAACCCCCGTTTCATGATCGAGGCCCTGCGTGTTATTGATGATGAAGAGATCAAGCTTTATACTATTAATGCGAAAGCTCCCTGTTTTATCAAGGATCAGGAGGAAAATTACATTTATCTGATTCTGCCGGTTAATTTTAATCTGGCCAGATAGGAAACGTATAAGGAGAATATCTATGAAAGAAATTAAGTTAAGACCTGATGATGAATTTATTAAACTCGGACAGGCTTTAAAAGCAGTAAATATGGTTTCTTCCGGTGTGGAGGCCAAAATTGTAATTCAGAATGGTGAGGTTCTGGTCAACGGCGAGGTGGATACACGCCGCGGCAGGAAGCTTTATGATGGAGATACCTTTACCTGGCAGGGAGAAACCGTTAAGGTTATTAAGTAATTCATGATTATAAAGCGGCTGGATCTGATGAATTTCAGAAATTATGATACTTTGAGCCTGGAACCCGGGGCCGGGACCAATATTTTGTATGGAAATAATGCTCAGGGCAAAACCAATATTCTGGAAAGCATCTATATGTGTTCTACTGCGCGCTCTCACCGGGCTTCCCGCGACCGGGAGCTGATTCGGTTTGATGCGGAGGAATCTCACATTAAAATGCTTGTTGATAAGCATGGATCTCAATATCGGATCGACATGCATCTGAAAAAAAGTAAGACGAAAGGAATTGCGGTAAACGGGATTCCGATACGCAAGGTTAGTGAATTATTTGGTATTGTCAATATTATTTTCTTTTCTCCGGAGGATTTGAATCTGGTGAAAAAAGGACCTTCAGAGCGCCGTCGTTTTATTGATTCCGAGCTTTGCCAGCTGGACAGAGTGTACACGAATCATTTGATGAATTACAATAAAGTGCTGATGCAGCGCAACCGGCTGTTGAAGGATATGGCATTTAAGCAGGGACTGTCCGACACGCTGTCCGTGTGGGACGAACAGCTAATTGCGTTTGGTGAAAATGTCATAAAAGACCGAAAAGAATTTGTCGGACAACTCAATTCCATTATCCAGGAGCTTCACCGGAAGCTGACTGGAGGAAGGGAGCAGATTGAGATTATTTATGAGCCGGATGCGGCGCCGGGAGCTTTTGAAAAGGAGTTAAAGGGCAGCATTGAGCGGGATATACGGCAGCATGCCACCTGCAGAGGACCTCATCGGGATGATATCTGCTTTCTGGTGAATGGTATTGATATCCGGAAATACGGATCCCAGGGACAGCAGAGGACAGCAGCTCTCTCTTTGAAGCTTTCAGAGATTGAACTGGTCCGTCAGCTGATTCACGATTCACCGGTTCTGCTGCTTGATGATGTGTTGTCTGAGCTGGATAGCTCCAGACAGACGCAGCTTCTGTCTGCGATTAAAGAAACGCAGACGTTTATCACCTGTACGGGGCTGGATGAATTTGTAAACTGCCGTTTTCCGATCGATCATCTGTTTGAGGTGTCGGAGGGAACAGCGGTAAGAAAGAATTAAACATTATTTTGGTAGATGACATTATTTTGATAGATGACAGAAAAACGGCAGCATTTTGCTGCGGTTATGTGTATTTGTATTTTGGAAAGGAGCGGTAACAGTCTATGAGTCAGGATTATAAAGCAGATCAGATTCAGATTCTTGAAGGTCTTGAGGCCGTCAGAAAAAGACCTGGTATGTATATAGGCAGTACTTCTGCGAGAGGGCTGCATCACCTTGTTTATGAGATTGTAGATAATTCGGTTGATGAGGCACTTGCAGGGTTCTGTTCAGAAATTGATGTGCAGATCAATGAGGATAATTCTGTTACGGTAACAGATAACGGACGCGGTATGCCGGTTGGCATGCATCCCAAAGCGGGAATTCCGGCAGTTCAGGTTATTTTTACCGTGCTTCATGCAGGTGGTAAGTTTGGAGGCGGAGCCTACAAGGTATCAGGAGGTCTGCATGGTGTAGGGGCATCTGTCGTAAATGCACTTTCCGAATGGCTGGAGGTGCAGATTTGCAGTGAAGGCAAGATTTATAAACAGCGCTATGAACGGGGAGCGGTTGTGACTCCTCTTGAGGTGATCGGAACCTGTTCACCGGATAAGCATGGTTCTAAGGTTACATTTAAGCCCGATGCTGAAATTTTTGAGATTACTGTGTTTGATTACAGCGTATTAAAGCAGCGTTTGCGCGAAATGGCCTTTTTAACGAAGGGGCTGAAAATTATCCTGCGTGATGTAAGGGAGGACAGCAAACATGAGCATGTTTTCCATTACGAAGGCGGCATCAAGGAATTTGTAGAGTATTTGAACCGCAGTACGGAGTCTCTTTATCCGGAGGTTCTTTATTGTGAGGGTGAAAAGGACGGCATTCTGGTAGAGGTTGCGATGCAGCATAATGATTCGTTTAACGAAAACTGCTACAGCTTTGTTAATAATATTACGACGCCGGAGGGCGGCACTCATCTGGCCGGCTTTAAAAATGCCCTGACAAAGACCTTTAATGATTATGCGCGAAAGGCGAAGCTGTTAAAGGACAGCGAGTCTAATCTGGCGGGAGAGGATATCCGTGAAGGCCTGACCGCGATTATCAGTGTTAAAATCGAAGATCCTCAGTTTGAAGGCCAGACCAAGCAGAAACTGGGCAACAGCGACGCCAGAGGCGCCGTAGACGGCGTTGTAAGCTCTCAGCTGGAGATTTTCCTGGAGCAGAATCCCCAGATAGCCCGTGTGATCTGCGACAAGGCAATCCTGGCGCAGAGGGCGCGTGCGGCAGCTCGTAAAGCAAGAGATCTGACACGCCGTAAGACGGCTCTTGATGGCATGGCTCTGCCCGGAAAGCTGGCGGATTGTTCCGATAAAAATCCGGAAAACTGTGAAATCTATATTGTTGAGGGTGATTCCGCGGGTGGTTCTGCAAAGAGTGCCCGTTCCAGAAGCACACAGGCAATTCTTCCCCTTCGAGGCAAAATCCTGAATGTGGAGAAGGCAAGACTGGATCGTATTTATGCAAATGCGGAAATCAAAGCGATGATCACGGCATTTGGTACCGGTATTCACGAGGATTTCGATATTACAAAGCTGCGTTACCACAAAATCATTATTATGACGGATGCCGATGTGGATGGCGCTCACATCAGTACGTTATTATTAACCTTCCTCTATCGTTTTATGCCCGATCTGATCAAAATGGGCTATGTTTACCTGGCGCAGCCGCCTCTTTACAAGGTAGAGCGCAGCAAAAAGGTATGGTATGCATACAGCGATGAGGAGCTGAATGATATTCTGAAGGAAATTGGAAGAGACAACAGCAACAAGATCCAGCGTTATAAAGGTCTGGGTGAAATGGATGCCTCCCAGCTCTGGGAAACGACCATGGACCCTGAGCGGAGAATCCTGCGCCGTGTAACGATGGATGATGCAGACAGTGCGGCTATTGACCTGACATTTACGACACTGATGGGGGACAAGGTAGAACCCAGACGTGAATTTATTGAAGCCAATGCAAAGTTTGTAAAAAATCTGGATATTTGATAAGGAGGAATAAAAAATGGATCAAACCATATTTGATAAGGTGCATGATATAGACCTGCAGAAAACCATGGAAACCTCGTATATCGATTATGCCATGAGTGTTATTGCAGCCAGAGCATTGCCGGATGTAAGAGATGGTCTGAAACCGGTTCAGAGAAGAATCCTTTATTCGATGATCGAGCTGAATAATGGCCCTGACAAGCCGCATCGTAAATGTGCGCGTATTGTCGGTGATACCATGGGTAAATATCACCCTCATGGCGACAGCTCGATTTACGAGGCGCTGGTAAAGCTTGCGCAGGATTTTAACACCCGTTATCCGCTGGTAGACGGACACGGAAACTTCGGTTCTGTGGATGGCGACGGCGCAGCAGCCATGCGTTACACAGAAGCCCGTCTGAGTAAGATTTCCATGGAGATGCTGTCCGATATCAATAAAGATACCGTAGATTTTGTACCGAACTTTGATGATACGGAAAAGGAGCCGTCCGTGCTCCCTTCCCGCTATCCGAATCTGCTGGTAAATGGCACAACAGGTATTGCGGTAGGTATGGCAACCAATATTCCGCCTCACAATTTACGTGAAACCATTAATGCGGTAGTAAAGATTATTGACAATCAGGTTGAGGAAGAACGTGAAACATCTGTCGATGAGCTGATGGATATTGTAAAAGGCCCCGATTTTCCTACCGGCGGTGAAATCATGGGCAAAAGCGGCATTGATGAAGCCTATCGTACCGGACGCGGAAAGATCAGAGTTCGTGCGGTTGCGGATATTGAAACAATGCCCAATGGCAAATCCCGCATTATCGTAACGGAAATTCCGTATATGGTAAATAAGGCCAGATTAATTGAAAAAATCGCGGATCTGGTTAAAGATAAGAAGCTGGACGGCATTACAGACCTGCGGGATGAGTCTGACCGTACCGGCATGCGCATCTGCATTGAGCTGCGCCGTGACGTAAATGCCAACGTTATGCTGAATAAGCTGTACAAGCATACGCAGATGATGGATACCTTCGGCGTGATCATGCTGGCACTGGTTGATAATGAGCCGAGAGTTCTGAATCTGAAGGATATGCTGGGATATTATCTGGAACACCAGAAAGAGGTCGTAACCAGAAGAACCCGGTATGAACTGAATAAAGCGGAAGAACGCGCCCATATTTTACAGGGACTGCTGATCGCACTTGATCATATCGATGAGGTGATCAGTATTATCCGTGCATCCCGCAATACGCAGGAAGCAAAAAGAAATCTGATCGAGCGCTTTGAATTTTCGGATGCCCAGGCTCAGGCTATCGTAGACATGCGTCTGCGTGCACTGACAGGTTTGGAAAGGGAAAAGCTGGAAGGCGAGTACAGAGAGCTGATGGCACAGATTGAAAAGCTGAAAGCCATTCTTGCCGATGAGAAGAAGCTGCTTATGGTAATTCGTGGAGAAATCACAGCAATCCGTGACAAATACGGCGATGAAAGACGTACTGCCATCAGTATGGATGCTGCTGATCTCAATAATGAAGATCTGATTCCCGATGAATCCGTAGTGATTACAATGACCAATCTCGGGTATATCAAGCGAATGAGTTCAGATACCTTCAGAGCGCAGCACCGGGGAGGAAAAGGCATTAAAGGAATGCAGACGGTGGATCAGGACGTTATAGAGGAACTGATCCTGACCAGAACACACCGTTACCTGCTCTTCTTTACCAATAAAGGCCGTGTATACCGCATGAAAACCTACGAAATCCCAGAAGCAGGCAGAACTGCCCGCGGTACGGCAATCGTAAATATTCTGCAGCTTCAGCCGGAGGAAAAAATCACCGCTGTAATTCCGCTGAAGGAATTTGAAGCAGGAAAATACATTTTCATGTGTACAAAATACGGTATGGTAAAGAAAACTCCGATGGAGGACTTTAGAAATATCCGTAAAACAGGTCTTCAGGCAATCAATATGCGTGAAAACGATGATCTGATTGAAGTAAAATACACAGATGGCGACCGCGAACTGGTTCTGGTAAGCCGCAGCGGTATGTGCATCCGTTTTAATGAAAATGATGTACGGCCGACCGGCAGAAACTCTATGGGTGTAAGAGGTATGGATCTGCAGGAAGGTGATGAACTGATCGGTATGCAGATGGACAGCCAGGGAGAATATCTGCTCCTGGCTACCTCACTTGGTATGGGCAAAAAGACCCGTATGAATGAATTTAAAGCCCAGAATCGCGGCGGTAAAGGTGTAAAATGCTATAAAATCAATGAAAAGACCGGTGACATTGTAGGCGCTAAAGCTGTAAATGACGGTCAGGAACTGATGATTGTGACCACAGGAGGTATTATTATCCGAATCAGCATAGATGGCATCTCTACTTTAGGAAGAGTGGCGTCAGGAGTAAAACTGATCGATGTAGATGAGGAAAAAACAGGGTTGGTAGCAAGCATAGCGAAAGTTAAAAATGAAGAAGCTGAGAAAAACAGCCTTGAAAATGATTCTGAAGAGGAAGATGCAGAGGAATTCACAGAAGGTGATGCAGAGATTGATGAGATTAGTGATATTGATAATATTGATGAAATCAATGAGAATGATTCCT
>JAUNPP010000028.1:0-784 GCA_030536685.1 Lachnospiraceae bacterium | reverse complement strand
CAATGAGATCGATGAAGATGATGCATCAGCAGAGGATGAAAACGATGAGGAAAGCTCTGAAGAGGAATGATATAAGCAAAAAACACTGTAATTTAAGAAGCTTGTTCTGATGGGAGACCAATAATCTCCTCTCAGGACAAAGCCACCAGCAGGATTGCAGAGCAGCTTGGACGTATGATGTCAGCATAGCGAACGAGCTTCTCACAACAAGAATGCCGGTGGCTTTCTTAAATTAAGGAAAAACAGTGCTTTTTGGAGAAAAACAGTATTTTTTGAGAGCACAGCAGCCTGTCTGGAAGCGGGATTTAAAATTAAATAAAAAAAAATGAAAATGCAGTTGACAAATCAAATAAACTCAGATATAATACATCATGCGTCTGATGTGATGGCGTAATTGAATAGAAGCATTTTTAAGTTCGGAGAAATACTCAAGAGGCCGAAGAGGCGCCCCTGCTAAGGGTGTAGGTCGTTCACGCGGCGCGAGGGTTCAAATCCCTCTTTCTCCGCTCGCTTCTGTTTAATGAGCGCTATTATTTTTTTGCGCATTAATGGTTTTCAGTTTTGAAACTTTGAAAAAAGTTAAAAAAACAGTTGACAAACGATAGAAAATTTGATAGAATCAAAAAGCTGTCGGTTGAGAAACAAAAAACCAACAGAAAAAAATAAAAAAAGTAGTTGACAAACACTTGAAAGTGTGATAAACTACAAAAGTTGCTGACAAAGAACAGCAACGACAGGAACCTTGATAACTGAACAATGTATGAATAAAACCTTTAAACTATCT
>JAUNPP010000184.1:1349-4804 GCA_030536685.1 Lachnospiraceae bacterium | reverse complement strand
GACGAGGTGCAGAAAGCACCAGAGCTGTTCGAGCAAATTAAAGTCATCTGCGATGAAAGTGATGAAAAGGGTCTTATCTGGCTTACCGGCTCGCAACAGTACAAGATGATGAAAAAAGTGCGTGAGACCCTTGCCGGAAGAATTGGTATATTGGAGCTGTACAGCTTATCCGCAAGAGAAAAAGCAGGTCTTGTATTTGATGACGACTTGGATTTCTCACTTGCCACTTTGCAGTCAAGGCAGCGTAAACTCCCTAAAAACGATGTGATTCAAGTGTTCAATCATATTTGGGAAAGCGGTATGCCACAGGTGCAGGGCGTAGACGATGAACTCAGACAAGAGTATTTTAATTCCTATATTGATACTTATCTGATGCGAGATGTTACTGAGGCAGGAGGAATTACCGATGCCGTGCGTTTCCGCAAATTCCTTATTGGATGTGCTTCCCTTGTATCAGAGCAAGTCAATTATGCAACGCTGGCGGAGTCCGCTGAAATTGCATCAAGTACCGCGAAGGAATGGCTGAAAGTGCTTGTTGGGCTTCACATTGTTTATCTGCTTGCACCGTATTCAAACAACGAATTGAAAAGGCTCAGTAAAACGCCAAAGCTATACTTCTGCGATACCGGACTATGTGCTTATCTCTCGATGTGGTTGACACCGGATACCCTGCGCAATGGTACTACAAGTGGTCATTACTACGAAAACTATGTTGTGATGGAACTTGTCAAGAACTACGCCTATGCAAAATCTAAAGTGAACCTCACCTACTTCCGAGATTCCAACGCAAAAGAAATTGATGTGTTTGTTGAAGAAAACAATGTCATTCACCCGTTGGAGATTAAAAAGAGTGCTGCACCCGACCGCCGTGAGGTCAAAAAGTACAGCGTGATCGATAAGGCTTCCTTGAACCGCGGAAACGGCGGCATTATCTGTATGTGTGAGGAACCAATACCGATTGATGCGGATAACTGCTTTATTCCGAGCAATCTAATCTAATCAATTACGTAACGGTTCCGTGCTTTCACAGTCACGAGCAAAAATCCCATCGACTTCGTCGATGGGATTTTTGCCTGCAAATGAAACGCCCAAATTTATTATCCTCGTTATTTATTCTTCTTTTTTTAGAATCTGCTTGATTTTTCCATCTTCATCATAATATGCCCTATTTGTACCCGAAAAATTTTCCATCAACGCCAATAAAATTTGTGGTTCATCAATAAAAACGGTCATCCAAATCGAAAAGAAACCATCTGCTAAGGCGGTCATCATGATTTGCTTTTTCATATCATTTTTGAACAACTCCGGAGCATCCTTTATATGGGACCAGCTTTTCAAAGATTCTAACGCTCTATGATAAGAAGCATTTCGACTTAAAGCTCTTCTGTCTTTATCCCCTTTTTGAAAATCTGGCACATTTCCTAAACCAGCCATCTCATATGTGTTTTTTGCTTTTTCATAATAAATTCCGGTTGGATCCAACTTTCTCAATGTGTCCTCATTTATTACCGGAATCCCGTTCGCATAGGAAAAAGCTACCGCTGTATTATCCATATCCGGCCATAAATATGCTCCCACATTCTGTGGTGTTGTCTTTGCACCTTTTCTGCTATTACAATATTTACATCCTAAAAGTAAATTACTCCACGCAGTCTCATTTCCACCATGCTTTCTGGAAATTATATGTTCTACCTCCGGAATATGATTGATGGGCATTTCACAGTAGGAACAATATAAACCAATTTTCTTTTCCAAATATGGCAGCGCATCTTGGTACTCTTTTATTGTATCATAGGGTGATTCCCCTTTATCTACTGGTCTCATTTTTTATTACCTTCCACGCCTGCTCCGTATATTGCTGATGAACCCATGCCATATATGCAGGATTTTCACTATACTCCGCTTCTAATTCTGCCAGCCGCTTCCCCAGTTTTTCAATTTCATCCTGTGTTTTTGCCGCTTTTAATGCTGCAAAATACTCTCGTGAAGCTTCGTATATTTTTCGTTTTTTCTCACTATATTGTGGTAATACCACACCCATAATATCTTCCGCAATATCCTCAATCCCCTCACCTGAATATTCACTATCTAACGGCTGGTCCAGTGTAATCAATTCCCCTTCTTCAAGAGACTGAATAATAAATGGAGAATGCGTTGCACATATAAACTGAATCCTCGGAAACTGTTCTTTTAAAATTCCCAAGATACGTTTCTGCCAGGTCGGATGCAGACTAAGATCAACTTCATCAATTAAAACGATTCCCGGAGTCTTTTTAAGTGCTTCCTCCTTCAAATACGGATTTAAAATGCACATTCTGACAGCAATATCAAGTATAATTTTTATCACATTCCGGTATCCGTCGCTAAGCATTTGAAATGGAAGAATTGCTCCTTCTGCTGTCCTAAGAGCAATTATGTCATCTTCAAATTTTGTTGAAAATATAATCTCTTCTCCAGGCAGCAATTCTTCGCTGAATGCTTCGTTTACTGCTTTTAAAATTGCTTCATATGCCGGGAACAATTTTCCGCCATTTTCTTCTACCGCCACTGCTTTCAGTGTAGCAAGATAGCGAAATGCAAGATCTAATCCATGCTGTGTGTCCAAACAATGACTATATGCATCCGTCCTACTGAAAACTCCCTTTTTTACCGATTTCTTATTTCCATCTTTCCATAATCGTGATGTACTAAGATAAAGTACCAGCGGCAGAATTACTTTATTATCAGAATGGTCTGCTTTCGATATTTCTTTTTCCCACCCCACTACTGTTGGCTGCATAGGATTTGAGCCGCCAAATTTTGTTCTGGCATCTTCTTTCAAAATTACACGCTGAAATTCTATAGGCTTATCTTGATTATCCCACTTTGCTGTGCAGCTGATTTTACAAGGGTACTGTGAAATTGTTCCTGTAGTAAGAATCGTCCTTTCTTCAGAAATCTGTGCTTTCTGCCGTACATCTGTTGATTTTATATTGTATACAAACCGAGAAGGTACATAAGTTTTGAAAGCAGCAAGATATGCTCCCAGCATTACATTTGTGGCTTCTAACACAGCTGTCTTTCCGGAACCATTTTTTCCGGCGAAAACATTCATTCTGGGATTCAGCATAAATTTTTTATTTTCAAATCTTCTGTAATTAAAAAGAGTTAATTCCTGGATTTTAAATTCACACATAGCCTTTGCCGCCTTTCAATGACTCTTCTTTATGATATTAATCATAACATTTTTCATAGCAGCCTGTCAATTTCCCCACTTATTGATTACGATGTTTTTTCGTATTACTCACGCTGCAGCATCATTTCCATCACCAAAAGCGCCGCCTCACAGACCACCCGTCCGTTCAGCGGCGCTTCTTCATCGCCATTCACACTCTCATATGTCAGGCATTAACGCCTTATGAATTCTCCTCTTTTCTCCGCTTCCGAAGCAATCCCACTACCAGCATTCCGCTGAC
>JAUNPP010000184.1:0-1249 GCA_030536685.1 Lachnospiraceae bacterium | reverse complement strand
CGACGGGAATGCAATCACCGGAAGCTTCTTGTCTCCGCCGCCGGTCACACTCAGACGGTACACACCGTCCACGCTTCCCTCCGGCATCGGGCAGGCCGCATCCTTCGCCGTCAGAACCACCACCAGCTCCTCCGCCGTCGATGGCTTGGAACCGGTCAGCTCCACCTTAACCGGCAGTTCTACCGTCGGAACCTCCTCCGCAAATGCAGCCATGGAAAACATCGGGATGCTAAGCGCGGCTGCCAGCAGCAGGGAAATCGCTCCTCTTAAAAATTTTCTCATACAAATCTCCTCCTATCTACTAGAATGCGGCTTCATTTCCGTCAGGACAATGGTTCTTGCATCGGTAAACTCAGACGAACAGGTTGACAGCAGAAGAAGCTGCCGCTCTCCACTGGTCTTTCTAAGTTCTGAAAGCTTATCCGCATCATAATGCATCGCTTCCTGCTCGGTTAAATCGAGCAGCTTATTTATATCAGCCTCATACTCGTGGGGGTCGAAAACCACATCCTCCGACGCATCCACAAGCATACAGGCAAAGATTTCAAGGTCATACGCACGGTCCGGCAAAATCAGCAGGCCCGTCTTATTCTCATCAAAAAATGCTTTCTTCTTAAACTTATCCAAATCGCCGAACATATCGCTCCCTTCCATATGGTGTCCATACAGAAGAGAAACCAGGTCATGGAACTCTTTATCATTTCTGGAATCCAGGAAAATGCTTCCGGCGAGAGCAAAATTCCCGTATACATCCCGGTTAATATAAGTCAGGTTCGTCTCCCCCTGCAAAATGGGGAAATCAATGTTAGTATTGTCCACGGACACCCAGGCACATACGTCCGGGTTCACTGCCAGAAGCTCCTCGAAGGATGCTCCCTCGTCCTCCTCCGTAATCACCGGTTTCAACTTAATCATGCTGTCCTGGACATTTTCCGCCGCCGCGTATACCTGGTTATTATCCCAGAGGGCATATCCGGCGTAGAGGCCAGCCGTACACAGGGCCAGAATCACCAGCAGATTCAAAACGGAATTTGCAGCTTTCAATATGATTCGCGCCATGTATCTGCTCCCTTCTATCTTATCATAGAATCCTTCATTTTGAAAGAAGCGGCGGACGGAAAATGCGCCCGCCGCTTATGTAGCCAGTTATTTCATTTGGTTTAAGATTGGTTATAATCTGCTGCGATTAGAACTGCTCTTCACGCTTCTTTGCAACGAATCCGAATAAACCGAATGCTGCGAATGCAAG
>JAUNPP010000183.1 GCA_030536685.1 Lachnospiraceae bacterium | reverse complement strand
AGCAGCTGGCACTTGAATTTTATGGTCCGATTTACTTGTTGTACAGCCTTTATGATGGGGCGATAGAAAAGGATGCCGTGTTAGCTCTTTTGAACACTCATGTAGAACGGTTTTCTGACAGCCTGAAGCGGGATTTGGAAAAAGGAGTGATACAGGATGAATGAAAATCAGAAGCAGGAACATGGGGTTTTGTGCCCGCATTGTAGTGCAAAAACGAGAGTGAGACTTTTGGAGGACACGGAGCGGAAATGCTTTCCATTGTTTTGCCCAAAATGTAAGCATGAGATTCTAATCAATGCAAAGCATTTTATTGTGTCCCAGGTAAATTTAACAGTAGAAAACGAACAAGCCAGACGCTAAGACGCAGTGCGGATCATCAAAGATTCGTGCTGCGTCTGTTTTTTTGAAAGGAGCAAGGAAAATGATAAAAGCGATTGTTTATACAACCAATACGGGAAGTACAGCCCAGTATGCAAGAATGCTGGGAGACTTGGTTGGGCTACCGGTGTTTTCACTGTCTGATGCAGCAGGAAATCTGGAGAATCAGACAGAAATTATTTATCTTGGCTGGGTCATGGCAAGTCAGGTAAAGGGCTATGCCAAGGCAGCAAAGAGATTCCGTGTAAGAGCAGTTGGGGCAGTTGGAATGGCCGCGACTGGGACACCTGACAAAATTGTACGGGAGAAAACTCAGGTTCCAGCCGGAATACCGGTATTTATTCTTCAAGGAAATTTCCAGGTTAAAAAGCTCCACGGTCTTTATCGGTTGATGATGGAAATTATGGTCAAATCGGTTGGAAAAACACTTGGTGAAAAGGAAAATCGAACTGAGGAGGAAGATGACATGCTGGACATGATGCTTCACGGGGGAAACCGGGTAACGGCACAGAATCTGAGAGCATTGGAGGACTGGGAGATTAGTCAGAGAGGAGACAGAGTATGAAACTCTATCAGCCTTCCCAACCTGATCGGCTGCATTGGAGCAGCGGCTATTCTGATTGCCGGAATCGCAACGCTTTTCAGCAGAAGCCAGCACGCCAGGGAAATTTGGTTCTATGTGATGTCCGGCGGCGCATTACTTAAAATTGTAACACTGGAAATTGCGAGAATCATGTTGTAAATAGGATGTCAGTTTTCGTGGCAAGTGTGAAAGCATTTGCTCTATGAATGTTGAGGTGGCAAACGATTCACGAAAACGAGTAAATGCAACAGAAAGTATTCTCTTCATTATGTCCGGCCTGCAAGAGAGATTACTGCGGATGAACGTGTTGTCAAAGTGATTGAAAACATTTTCATTCAGCATGGTCTCCCCTACATGAAAGCAAAGACATGGACAACGGACGCATTTTACAGAGAAACGCCAGCCAAAATACAGCAGCGTATCCGTGAGAACTGCGTCATGGTCGATATGGAGGCAGCTGCGTATCTTGCTGTTTCGCAATATAACAAGGTCGAATTTGGACAGATCCTTTATGCCGGTGATAATTTATCCGGAACTGAATGGGAGCGCAGAGGCTGGGACAGCCAGGCTGCAATTCGGGAAAATGTATTAAGAATTGCCCTCGATGCGTGTGTGGCAATGTAGCGTTAAAAAGAATCGGAATCTATGGAGGAGTGCTATGGAATTAAAAGCAAGTGGTATCCCCGAACCTGCTGCGTTGCAAAAGTCCATTTTCATGCTCTGGAGGCCACATTTTGGATTGACCATAAATTCAGAACAGTGCGGTACAAATAAGGTTTGCGGAGGAAGCCAGCTATGAATGAAAAAGAATTGATTAAGATTTTTTATGAAGATATTATTACGAATAATAAGCAGGACGAAATTGGGAACTATGTTGCAGATGATAGTATTGTCAGGATTGGCAATCAAGTATATCCAATGGGAGTTCAAGGGATGCAGGAGCATTTGAAGGCTACGAAATTGGCATATCCTGACTATTCGATGAAAATTATAAGACAATTCCAGGAAGGAAATACTGTGATTTCAGAGTTTATTATGACAGGCACACATGCAGGCGAGTTTTTAGAAATTACGCCGACAAACAAAGTGATAACAATCTCCGGAGTTGATATAGATACTGTTGTAGATGGGAAAATAGCTGAACACGGAGGAGCTGTCAACACATTTGATGCATTATTGTCTGAAGAAGCAAACGAACAGCAAAGGAGAATATAACGATGGTTCCGAAAAATAAAATTTATCCACGGTCTGGTGACCGCCAGACCATTTACTTAAAAAATGTTATCACAGCTCCCAATATTGAGGTTGGCGATTATACCATTTACAACGATTTTGTAAATGATCCCGTAGATTTTCAGAAAGATAACGTGCTGTATCACTATCCCATCAACCATGACCGGCTGGTGGTTGGAAAGTTCTGTTCCATTGCCATGAGACCTTTGTGCATACCAAAACTGGTCGCTGTGGTCCGAAATGCGGTGAAGATGAAAACACTTGATAAAGTGTTCTTGATACCCTCCTATCCAGAGCAGGGATTTGTAACAAGAACGATTCCGGAACTGACCTGGGCGGTATTTCCCTGCGTGGGAGCGATGCCGGATGCATTGCAGGATGTGAATACAAAGATTTTTACAGAGTGGCTGCCTGCGCTGAAGGAATATGAATTTGCTGCCGGATACTGTGTGGAGATGTACGATGATCCGACAAAGTATCCGAAAGGAACACAGGACGAAAAGTATTACTGTGAAATCTGGACTCCGGTGAAGCAGAAATAAGAGAATATCGGAAATCCTGACAGCGCCCTCATGGAGCAGGGCTTGAATCTGATTGCCTTAGACCTTTACGATGGTGCACCGATGGATAATATCGGATATATTGTCGTGGATTTGGATAACAACGGTACAAAAGAATTAGCGACTGGAAATAGTACATTTCTGCCGTCGTTTTTCCTTTTGAAAAATGAAAAATCGGAGGGGGTGTTAAAGTCACCCATTTTGAGGACACGGCGGTATCTGGGAGGTATCGCTGTGTCCGATTTTATTTATTCTAATCCGCCGAATGATTTACGGTCAAAAAAAGCCATGAAAGAAATCAACTTACGGGAGAGAAATTATTGCTGATTGTGTGGATGAACTTCAGCCGTTTATAGATGAGGTTATGCCTGATTTGGATGAGGATGAAATGATTGCCACAGAAAATTTAGATGTGATGATTTCAGCAGAAGACTACCTTATATAATGTGAAAAGAAAAAACAGGGCATAGTTACAAAAAAAAGAACGGACGTTCCATCTTATATCTATACTTTTTTATTAGTTCATGTTATAATTTTTAGGGCATCGTGGAATTATTGAGATGCAGAATCGTCCTTTTGAAAATGTTCAGGAGATGAATCAGGTTTTGGTTACAAATTATAATTCTGTAGTTCATAAAAATGATACGGTGTATATTCTTGGAGATATCAGTCATCATCTACCGATGGATAGAGCAAATGAATTGATTAGTAAATTGAACGGAAAGAAGATACTGGTTAAAGGGAATCATGACAAAAAATATGATACAGAGTTGTTTGAAGAAATATGTGATTTTAAGACAGTGTCATTGAATGGTGTGTATTTTGTATTGATGCATTATCCGATGCTGTCGTGGCCGAAGAAGAACAGCGGGAGCATTCAATTGCATGGACACATACATGCGCGAGAGGAATACAATTTTCAGAATAAAGCAGATGGAATAAGAAGATATGATGTAGGTGTGGATGCGAATAAATATTATCCAGTGTCAGTGAAAGAGATTATAGAGTTTTTTGAAGATTAGATAAGAAAAATAAAAATGGAAATACTAACAGGAGGAATAGTGAATGGCTAGCAGAGAGGTTGGATTTGTTGTGACAGAAGAATATAAAAATTGGATCAATGATGTTAAAATGAGAATAAAGAAGAGCCAGATAAAAGCTTCTGTCAAAATAAATTATGAATTATTAGATTTATATTGGGAACTTGGAAGAGATATTGTTAGCAAGCAAGAAAATGCTAAATGGGGTGATGCCTTTCTGAATGTAATGAGTAAAGATTTGCAGAAAGCTTTTCCGGGAATGTCTGGATTTTCAACTCAGAATTTGAAACATATCCGCTATTGGTATAGATTTTATAGTGAAGGTGCAATTGGGTTACAACTTGTAACCCAATTTGAAACATTGGAAAAAATGGTAAAAAGTATCCCTTGGGGACATAATCAAAGAATTGCATATAAATGCAAAGATATAAATGAAGCCCTTTTCTATGTGCAAAAGACAATGGATAACAATTGGAGCAGAAATGTTCTGGTACATCAAATAGATTCTGATTTATATGAGAGACAGGGAAAGGCGATTACAAATTTTCAGGTAAAACTCCCTATTCCACAATCTGATTTAGCGGAACAGACGTTGAAAGATCCTTATAATTTTGATTTTCTTACATTATGTGAAGAATATGATGAAAAAGAATTAGAAGATGCATTAGTAAATCAGATTACCCAATTTCTTTTGGAACTTGGAACAGGATTTTCGTATTTGGGTAGACAAGTACATATAAAAGTTGGAGAAAGTGATTTCTATATGGACTTGTTGTTTTACCATGTGCGTTTACATTGTTATATAGTTGTAGAATTAAAAACAGAAAAATTCAAACCGGAATTTGCGGGTAAACTAAATTTTTATGTTACAGCAGTTAATAAAAATATGAAAGCAGAACAGGATAATCAGACAATTGGAATTTTAATTTGCAAAGATAAAGATGATGTTGTAGCAGAGTATTCTTTAGATGATATGTCACAGCCAATCGGAATTGCACAGTATGAATTGACGAAGGTATTGCGGGAAGAGTTTAA
>JAUNPP010000182.1 GCA_030536685.1 Lachnospiraceae bacterium | reverse complement strand
TTACATAGCAAAAATGGTTGAAGGAATCAATCCTGCAACCGGATACAAATACAGGAGATACACCATGATACGCCTGAACAGGAGGATTTGAAGATGAAGCAGGTAGATATTTTCTTATATATATCATCCAAAGCTCCCAGATTGAACGGGGCAAAATATATCTATGTCCTGACCTGCAGGGGAAAACATGTCTCCGGGAAAGGAGAGATAAAAGAAAAGACCACAGGTCATCGGCTGGTAATGACCTGTGCAGTCGAAGCATTGAAACACATGAACCTTCCGTCAATGATCACAATCCACACAAACTCCCGCTATCTCATGAATGGACATGGATATCTTGCTTCCTGGAAAGAAAATGGGTGGAAAAGAGCAGGTGGGAAGAATGTAAAGAATGCAGACCTCTGGCAGCAGATTTATGACCTGCAGAAAGCGCATGCAGTGAAATATAAATATCAAACAAATCTGGATGTATTTGGTTAACGAAATCGAAGTTTACACGGGAAACACCCGTGTGGAAGGGAATTCTGATGAATGATAAAGAAGCGTTAAAAGCAGCAAAAATATTAAAGAAATACTGTGATGAGAGAAAATGCGAAATCTGCATTTTCAATAGAAACAAATGCATGTTAAGAGGCTGGCCGGCACCAGCACTGTGGCCGCTTGCCTGGCTGAAAGAAAAGTTTACGAAAGGGGACAAACACGATGTTCGATAAGTTTGGAGAATTTAATTCCTATGAGGAAATCAATGAGCTGACAGAAAATCTGTTCAACGAAGGCGATTTAGAAAGTATTAAAGTCATGGCGAAAGAGAACGGGATTCCGGAAGAATACGCTGATCTGTACATTAACGGAGAGGTTCCGGCCATCTGTGATGCTATGATTGCGGCTCTTGGAAAGATTGATGTGGAATGCCGGGAATTGAAACCGAAAGAAATCATGGAAGACTGGGTAGAGTATATCCGTGGACAGTGTATGGAATCCAACATGATTGCCATGGCTGTGCGAAAGAAGGGAAAAACACTGAAAGGATGTATAGCAGCTCTTCTGAAATGGTCCTTTGCCAACCAGCAGACCATAGACAAAGATATTATCAAGGCAGCAGGAGTCAGTGCAGGAAAAGTAACCTTAGGCATTCCGGGAATGGGACGGGCAAAGAAGATCATCAAAGAATATTACCTTGGAGGCGGGGAGAAATGAGAAAGAAAGATCTCCAGAAGATAAAACATCTTACAGCGACTCCAAAGATAATGGAGTTAGTGAAGCAGGACGCAGGAGAGACGAAGACAGCACAATTTACCTATAAATCCAACAAAACCTATCGGATTTACGAAAGATACCAGTATTACCGCGCGGTTGTAGAAAACGAAATCCTGAAGCTGGCAGTCTTTCCGAGAAGATGCCTGGCAGCAGGTATCGTAGAACCGGAGTATGAAATCTACCTGGACAAGCGGGAAAAGAAATATCTGACTTACGATCCGTCGCAGGGAAGATGGCTTACCGGAAAAATCGACAGTCTGAAATATGACCTGGATACAGGGTACTGGTATGGAAATAAGCCCTGGGCTTCAGAGAATACGAAAAAAATAGTAAATGATTATCTTGAAACTGGTTCGATGGAAGTGAAGGAAGCGGTCTTGGAATTCCAGAACAAGGTTGGAAAAGAACGCCTGGAAAGAAAACACCGCACCGAAATAGAAGAGATAGATGCAGTGATGAACACGGTTCCGGAGTTACCAAAGGATTTTGATAACTGGATCTTAGAATCTGCTTTTATTCACGAAAGATACCTTCTATACCACTATCAGGATAAAGAGAATCGGGCATACTGCACCCATTGCGGAAAAACCGTGAAGCTCTCTAAAACTCCAAAGCACAATACGGATGGAATCTGCCCTTCCTGCAAAACCAAAGCCATGATAAAAGCCTGGAAAAAGCAGAAGTACCTGATCGACGGGAAGAAAGTGGGTATCATCCAGAAACTCACCGACGGTTCCGGATATGTCCTGCGTCGGTTTTACTGCCGTATCGAACGGAAGCAGGAGAATGATTACAGGATAAAATTTGCCGGATGCTGGGAAAACGAACGGTTTATCTTGAATGAGAACTTTCATGAGAAAGGACGTTATGAATTCGGTCTGTATAAACAGACAGGTATCACCAGATGGTGCCATGACAGGGGGAATTATTATTATGTAGCAGAAAAAGACGAATGTGTCCTCTACCACCGTAATCTGAAGAACCTTAGAAAAGGAACAGAGTTCCGATATGTTCCGTTAGAGGAATTATTCAGCCACAATCAAGGGTGCTATAGCTACACAATAAGAATATTGTCCGAAATACGGAGAAAACCGCAGATAGAATATCTTATCAAGACTCATCTTTACAGACTGGCGTGGGACCTGGCAAAAACAGTAGGAAAAGACATTACAGATCCTACGAAGAAAAAACTTTGGCAGGCTTTGAAAATAACAAAAGAACAGCTCACGGATTGTATAAAGATGAACATTTCGGCAAGAGAGCTGGATACGCTTCAGAGAGCCAATGAGTTAAGGATAAAGCTCACCCGGGAACAGATCCGTTTCTTCACCGAAGAGATAGGATCGCAGCTCTCTGTGGAAATATTTAAATATAAACACCCGGGAAAATTTGAACGGTATTTTAAAAGACTCGGACAGGAAAAACAAAGAATAGCTGATTACATGGATTATCTCCAAGATGTTGAGAAACTCCGTTTGACACCGACAGAAGATATCCTGTTTCCGAAAAACTTCACAGCTGCTCATCAGAGAACAGCGCTGCAAAGACAAGAGAGAGAAGATAAAATGGAACACATGAAGATTTTGGAAAAGGAAAAGTTATTGGAGCAGATGCTTCCGGAACTCAGGGAAATCTACGAATACGGTGACAATGACTTTATGATAATTCTTCCGACCTGCAAAGCAGATTTTAATCGTGAGGGAAGAGAAAATCATAACTGCGTAGGCGGAAGTTATTTTGACAAGATGATAAAAGGGGAAAGCTGTGTGATGTTCCTGAGAAAAAAGGAAGACCCAAACACAGCGTTTTGTACAGTAGAGATGAAAGGCAGCAGCATTAAACAGTGCCGTGCAATCTATAATCGAACAGCTCCGGAAGATGCAGAGAAATTCATGGAGAAGTTTTCAAAAGAAGTAGAACACCGGATTCAGAAGAAACGGAAGGAATTAAGAATTCAGGCAGCAGTGTAACAAGTTCAAGATTGGACCGGTTAATCATATCGGCGAAATCGATGAGAAGGTCTATTGATTAGGAGAGCGCAATATTGCTCTCTCCTAACTAATGTAATGAATGGTTTTGTTGGTATAAACAAAACATACGATTGAAAGGAGAAATATGGACTACATACAGTTAACCTTGGATGATTACATCCAGTGCAAAACAGAAATCAAAGAGAATTTAGGCGGAATTGTTAAAAGCTTCGTTCGTATCGGCTGGCAGCTTACCAGAATCAATGCATCACAGGCTTACAAAAACGATGGATACAATTCTATCACCGAATTTGCAAAAGCAGAATATGACATGAATCCAGACGGAGTCAGCCGATTTATGAGTGTATACGAACGATACTCTCTTCCAGGGGATACTCCAGAGCTGCAGGAGCAGTATAAAGATTTTAAGTTCGCTCAGCTGTCAGAAATGCTCCAGCTCCCACAGGAAGACCTGTCATTGATCGGACCGGAGACAAAACGTGCAGATATCCGTGAACTAAAGAAATTCAATAAAGAAAATGAGAACAATCCGGAAAATCTCATGAACTGGAAGCAGGAACCGAAGGACGCCCTGTCCAAGACCATCCTGGAATTCTTCAAGACAAACAAGGATATCTTAAATGAACTTTACGGAAGTGAAGCTTACCAGACCGGAAACTTAAAGGAAATGGCAGAGATTGTAAATCCTTCCGGAAACAAGATGTTCCATAAGGGAACGGTATTTCTGGCATTTTACAATTTCGACAAAGGCATCATGGTCAAAGAATTTGGCCAGAGCAGCCCATATGACATGACCTGGGAGAAGTTCTTCTCCATTACCCAGTCCATCTTTGCAGAATCGGCAGCAGGTGTTCGCACATGGGAAAATTATTTTGAACCGGAGAGTCAAAAAATAACACATGAAGAAAAAGAGACCGAAAACGAACTCCATTCGGAAGAAGCCCGAATGGAAACAAAATTGGAAAATTCAGAAAATCCAGAACCCGAAACCGAAAAAGGTCAAAAAACTGCACTTGATGAGACGGATTCTGAAGGCGAAACCAAAAAAATGAATGAAAAACCGGAAACAGCAGAGCCTAAAATCTCAGAAAGTCAAAAAACAGCACATAAGAACAAATGCCAGCCGGACACGGGAAACTTCCGTATAAATTCCGATTTTGCGCCGGCGCAAAAAGCAGAAGAATTAGAAGAAAAAAGTCAAGAAACAGCACAGATTCCGGGACAGGATACCATAGAGAATCATCCGGAATACATGCCGGAACCGCAGGATCCGGAAAAAGAGACAACTCAGGAAGCGGAAATTGCGCCGGCGCAAACGAAAGAACTTACAGAACCCGAACATGATGTTCTGGATAAGCCAATTGCCAGAAAAGAATACATAGATACCCTGACTTCATACGGAACTGCAGAGTATCTGGCCAAAGCAATGGGAGGATTCCGCAGCGTAACATACAGCAGACTTCAGGAACCTTCCTTCTGGGAAACGTGGTTAGAAGGAAAGGTTGACTGTAACGGAAGACCTTGGATTGATTAAGGGTGCAACTAAAATCCATATATAGCGAAGAAGCAATCTGCCAATATAACCTGCTCCCCAGCCTGTCAGTCGGGAGCAGGGGAAAGGAGAAACATGAACCTCAG
>JAUNPP010000027.1 GCA_030536685.1 Lachnospiraceae bacterium | reverse complement strand
CTTCTAATTGACAAGATATTATGAATTTTATGAGTTACTATTAAATTTCATAGTTCTAACAATCGAATTCCTTCTCCTAATTGCCAAGCATCCTGTTCTATTTCTTTTTCATAATCCCCACGGGCACAGGAAACATCGCTGATTGCCCGGAGCATGTTGTCCCCCGGCGGCTGATACGTTATTCATATTTCTTTCCGATGATGTACATTGGGATAAAAAGACCGCCAAGCAACAGAAAAAGCATTACATATCTTTCTATTGCCAACCAAAATTCATGATTTATATGACCAGCAATCAAAGCCAGTAATGGTAAGAGCACCATGTTCACGAGCATAGCTGCCCGAGCGGTTTTGATGATATAGGGCCAGTTCCTGTTGTTGAAGTGAAGCCCGGGGATGTTCATTCTGACAATACCATCATGGATACCGGAGATTTTGTTTTGATCATAGTAAGCCGGCAGCTTTATCCGGACAAAGAAACAGAAATATGCACTGAAGATCAATGTAAGAATAGCATTGATAATGACAGGCTCTGTCAATTGCTGTTTCTGATAAAGCAAAAAAAGACAGATTGTTTCGAACAAGCATCCCAGTACATAAGCGGTTTTCCAAGGTCCTTTTTCATTCCAGGCCCTTGATGGTGCAGCTTCATTGTATGTAATTGCTGTTTTTACAATATCCTCGACTGTCTCAGGCAGCATGGATTGTTTCTCTATGTGTTCGCCGGTTAGCAATTCCGTTACGGTCACTCCAAGCATATCTGCCAGAGGAATCAACAGCGCCGTGTCGGGAATTGTTGTACCGGTTTCCCATTTACTAACAGCTTTATCTGAAATCAGCAGTCGTTTTGCCAGTTCCTTTTGTGTGTAACCTTTTTCTTTTCTCAGCTGAGCTACAAATGCTCCAAATTTGCTTTTATTAAGTTCGTACATTTTAATCGCCTCCCTAACCAAAATTGTAGCTTCCTATCGTTATTTTGGCAACCGCTTATCAAGCGAGTTTAGAATAATGTGCGTAGATTTGCGGGAGAATTGAGAAAAGAGCGTTCAACAGTGACTGATTTTAATTTTCAGTTAAATTTTCTGCCTTTTGATTAACATCTGTTCGATTGTATGATGACCGTTTGATTGCTATAATGAAAGCAACAAAAAGCTTTTTGATTATCCGTAAGGGAGATGATGATATGCCAATGAACACGGTCATACAAGAAAGAAGAAGAGCATTGGGCTTAACGCAGGAGCAGGTGGCAGATCACCTTGGCGTTTCTATCCCGGCTGTAAGCAAATGGGAAAAAGGTATCACAAGCCCTGATCTGGGCTTACTTCCGTCTTTAGCACGACTTCTGAAGGTTGATCTGAATACCCTGTTTTGCTTCAATGAAGACCTCTCGCCGCAGGAAATCGGGGAGTTTTCTAATCAATTAGCAGTCTTAGGGAGAAATGACATACTTGCTGCATTTGAACTGGCAGAAACAAAAATACACGAGTATCCTCACAATGAGCAGCTGCTGCTTAACATTGCTATTATCCTTGATTCGCAGCTGCTGCAAAAAACGGATACTGCGATTCCGGTAACAGCGCTGGATGAAAAGATTGCATTCTGGTATTCAAAGTTAAGCAGCAGTAAAGATGATAAGGTAAGTAATAGCGCAAATTATATGCGAGTCAGCAGATATATACGCCAGGAAAAGCTGGATGCAGCACAGGAAGTTTTAGATACAATGGAAGACAAAAACGAAATAGTCAGCGCACTCCCTGACAAACAGATGCTGCAGGTTTCAATTCATCTGAAACAGGGAAAATCTGAGCAGGCTGCTCTTGAACTTGAACAGGTTCTTTTCAAGGAAACGAGCAGAGTTCAAATGCTGCTGTTCAAATTGATCGATGCTGAAATCGCATCCGGGAGAACCGATACAGCAGCTGTTATTGCAGAAAAAGCAGGCGCTATGGTAGATGTTTTCGACATGTGGAAGTATGGAAAATATGCTCCGCATTATGCTATCGCATCCAGTGAAAAAGATGCGGATAAAGCTTTGCGTATTCTCGAACAAATGTTGGATGCTATGTTTGTTTCATGGAAACTGAACGACTCTGCGCTATATCACAGAATGGCTCCAGCCACCAAAGAACTTGAAGCAAAAGAACTGCTGTCTATTATTTTGGAAGAGCTTGAAACAGACCCGGAGTGCGATTATCTGAGAACTCATCCGAAATATCATGAGCTTATGGCAAAGTACAAGTAAAACTACAAATAAAACAGTATAAGTGAAACTATAAATAAAACAGCACAAATAAAACAGTGGATAAGCAATCGCCAAAGGGGATGTGTGTCCAAGAGTGGCCAAGAAGAACTGCTGACAGGAGGAAATGATTATGTGGAAATGTCCAAAATGTGGTCGAATGTTTAAGAATACGAATCAGGATCATTATTGTGGGGAAGCTCCAAAAACAATTGAAGAGTATATTTCAGGACAAGCAGAGACCGTGCAGCCGTATTTAAATGCGGTAAATGCGGCAATCCGGTCAGCAATACCGGATGCGGCAGAAAAAATATCCTGGAGTATGCCAACCTATTGGAAAAAGCATAACCTGATCCAATTTGCTGCTTTTAAGAAACACATCGGTTTATATCCCGGTCCTGAAGCCGTGGAAGCATTTGCAGACAGGCTTACGGAATATAAAACAAGCAAAGGTACAATACAGCTTCCATATGACAAGCAGCTGCCGCTTGAGCTGATTGCCGAGATCGCAAAATGGTGTGAGGAGAACGGATGATAAGAACAAATGACAAGAAGAGATAATAAGAACGGATGATAAGTGCCGGGTTTCCTGATAGTTGATTTTGTTTCCGAAAGTATCGCGTCATTCCATTGATTTTCCCTCCTGTTGTGCTTAAAATATAAGCCAAAGGAGGGATTTTGACGTGAATGGATTAAATATTGCGGATAATATTGTTCGATTACGACACGATAAAAAAATCACGCAGGAACAGCTGGCGGAATTTATCGGTGTTACAAAGGCGTCGGTATCAAAATGGGAAAATAGTCAGAGTACCCCGGATATAACGCTTTTACCGCGGCTTGCCACATTTTTTGACGTTACAGTAGATGAACTGATTGGATATACGCCTCAGTTATCAAAAGAACAGATTCAAAAGCTTTATCAGAAATTTGGCGAGAAATTTGGTGAATGCCCTTTTGAAGAGGTAATGTCTGAAACGCAGGAGTATGTGAGGCGTTATTACTCCTGCTACCCGTTTCTTTTGCAGATATGCATTTTGTGGCTGAACCACTGTAAGATGGCAGAGGGCGAGGAAAGGCAGAAAGAAATCTGTTTGAGCATCGACAGGCTGTGTGGACACATTAAATCCAACTGCAAAGACATGCGGATTCACGGAAATGCCGTCGTACTTCAGACACTTGTTTATTTTCAGCTTGGACGCATACAGGAGGTTGTTGACGAACTGGAAAGCTTTTCTGTTTCAAATAGATTTGGCAGTCAAAGCAGTGTTCTTCTTGCACAGGCGTATACAATGCTTGGCAATCATGAAAAAGCAGAGGGTATTGCACAGATCAGCATGTATGACAATATTTTAAATCTGCTGGCAAATGCAGTATGTTATCTTTTGATACACACCGAACATTTATCCGTATGCGAAGAAACGATTGTCCGCATTGAGAAAATGGCAGAAATTTATAAACTTGCCGATCTCAATCCGAATAATCTTGCATCATTTGAATATCAGGCGGCTGTCTGCTATCTGACACATGGAGAAACAAAAAAAGCGCTGAAACATCTTGATCAATACGTTATGTGCCTTTGCAACCTGTTTTCATCAGCAGAGCTGCGCCTGCATGGGGATGAATATTTTAACAGGCTTGAAGAATGGTTTGACAAAGAGCTTGATAACGGAACGAACGCCCCGCGCAGCAGAAAGGTTGTTTTGGAGGATGCGAAGAAAACCCTGGAAGCGGCACCATTTACCATTTTAAATGGAGAGCCTGCATTTGAAAAAATGAAAAACAAGTTAAAGGAGTTAAGCTGATGAATGAACTGATTGAAATGCTGCCATTTTTGATTCCGCTTATCATTGTGGAATTTGCACTTTTAGGATACACGCTGTGGCATATTCTTACACATAAAAATTACAGGCGCGGCAGCAGAATGCTATGGCTGATCGTTGCCATTATTGGAATGAATTTTGTCGGTCCGATTTTATATTTTATATTAGGTAAAGAGGAAGCGTAATGGATATTCTGGAGATTTCTCATATAGCAAAAACATTCGGAAATAAAAAAGTTATAGATGATTTGAGCTTTTCCGTACCGGAGCATTCTGTATTTGGTTTTATCGGACAAAATGGCGCAGGCAAGACCACAACGATGAAAATGGTGCTTGGTCTTTTGGAAAGCGATAAAGGCGAGATTTATGTAAATGGTGAAAAAGTAACCTTTGGAGAGAACCATACAAACCGATATATCGGATATCTGCCCGATGTCCCGGAGTTTTATGGTTTTATGACACCAAAGGAATATCTGGCTATGTGCGGTCAGATAACCGGGATGTCAAAAGAAGAGATCAGGAAAAAATCCGCAGAGCTATTAAAAATGGTGGGTCTGGAAGAGAATCATAAGCGTATACAAGGCTTTTCCCGTGGAATGAAGCAAAGACTCGGTATTGCACAGGCACTTTTGAACAGTCCGAAGCTCCTGATTTGCGATGAACCGACATCCGCCCTCGATCCGATGGGAAGAAAAGAAATTCTGGATATTCTCTCATCTGTAAGAAAGCATACGACAGTTATTTTTTCAACGCATATTCTTTCAGATGTGGAGCGTATCTGTGACAGAATTGCATTTCTTCACGAGGGAAAGATTGCCCTTAGCGGGACATTGGAAGAAATCAAACATGTCCGAAACGGCGACAGCATAGAGATTGAATTTCTAACGGAGAAGGATAGGGATACATTTTTGAAAATTTATTCAGGCGGCAGGAAAACAGGCAGGGCAAAAGTGTTGTTTTCGAAAAAGACAGAGCGCGATATGCTGGAAATCATGGAATGTCTGTCGCAAAATAAAATCCCCATTCTCCGTTTGGAGCGGCTGGAACCAACGCTTGAGGATTTATTTTTGGAGGTGGCTGGAAAATGAAACAGCTGACAGCTTTTACAAAAAAAGAATTTCTGGAACAGTTACGAACAGGCAAGATCATGATATTGGGGATACTGTTTTGTCTGTTTGGAATTATGAATCCTGCTATCGCGAAAATGACGCCATGGCTGTTTGAACTGATGTCGGAACAGCTTTCGGAAAGCGGCATGGTGATCGCAGAAATGAAGGTGGATGCACTGACCTCGTGGACGCAGTTCTTTAAGAACATGCCCATATTGCTGATCGTCTTCATCGTTATGTTAAACGGCATCCTGACTGCGGAATACCAGAAAGGTACCTTGATCAATGTTATTACAAAAGGCCTGAAACGCTGGAAGGTACTGATCTCCAAACTGGTGATGATGGCAGTACTTTGGACGGTTGGATATCTGATAACCTTTGGAGTTACTTATGGTTATAATGCGTATTTTTGGGACAATCGTATCGTACAGAATCTGGTGTTTGCCGTTTGGGGATATTATCTGGCCGGATTATGGCTTATCACCGTGCTTTTACTGGCATCTGCTGTTACGAGAACATCATCAGCCGTTACTCTTTCTGTGGGAGCGGCGTTTGCGGTCTCTTACTTACTGGGTTTGATACCTGAAATTAAGAAATATGTACCGACATTTTTGATGAGTTCCAATGAACTGATGGCGGGAACATTAAGCAGCAAACAGTGTCTGGCAGCCGTAGGAATCACAGCTTTTTTAACGGCGGTGAATATATTTTTATCGATTGTGTTTTTTAACAAAAAAGTGATATGAAAATGCTGTCTGCATAAAAAGCAATATGAAAATGATGCCTGCATTGACAAAAGGTCACACATTTGCTATACTTCACGTTTTACGGACACTTTAAATGTATTATGCGCGGAGGAATTCAATAGATGACAATTCGATTATCGGACCATTTTAACTACAGGCGATTATTAAGATTTGTTTTTCCATCGATCATTATGATGGTATTTACTTCGATTTACGGCGTTGTGGATGGGCTGTTTGTTTCGAATATCGTTGGAAAAACAGCTTTTGCTGCAATTAACCTGATTATGCCCGTGAATATGATCTTCGGGGGAATCGGTTTTATGCTCGGAACAGGAGGAAGCGCTCTTGTGGCGAAAACATTGGGAGAAAAACGGCAGGAAAAGGCAAACCGTTACTTTACCATGATGGTTTGGGTCACAATACTTGTGGGAATCGTGATATCGATTGTGGGGATTGCTATCATGCGGCCTGTTTCAATTTTTCTTGGAGCGGATGAAGCAATGCTTTCGGATTGCGTGATCTATGGGCGCATTATGATGGCGTTTAATGCGGCGTTTATGCTTCAGAATGTTTTTCAGGGATTTCTGATCACAGCGGAAAAGCCGTCTCTTGGTCTGGCAGTAACGGTTGCAGCAGGCGTAACCAATATGGTGCTGGATGCTTTGTTTATCGGTGTATTAAAATGGGGTGTTGCCGGCGCTGCCATAGCGACAGGATTAAGTGAATGTGTTGGAGGAATCATTCCGCTGATCTATTTTCTGCGTCCCAACAACAGCATCCTGCGGCTGGTAAAGACAAAACTGGAACTGCGGCCTGTTGGAAAGGCCTGTGTGAACGGTTCTTCTGAAATGGTGTCAAGTGTAACCTCCTCGGTTGTAGGTATTATATATAATTTTCAGCTTCTGAGGTACGCAGGGCAGGATGGAGTCGCTTCCTATGGGGTTCTGATGTATGTTCAATTTGGGCTGGCTGCAATATTTATCGGATATTCTATGGGAATTGCCCCGGTCATCGGATATCATTACGGCGCCGGAAATCATGGGGAACTCAAAAATCTGCTGAAAAAGAGCAGCCTGCTGATGATAGGTCTGGGAGCTTTTATGGTAGTGACCGCACAGGTTTTTGCTCTCCCGCTTGCTCATATATTTGTAGGTTACGATGCAGCTCTGCTTGGTATGACAGTCCATGCGCTCCGCATTTCTACGATTGCTTTCCTGATTACTGGGTTTAATATATTTGCGTCCTCTTTTTTTACGGCTCTCAACAATGGAGGGATTTCTGCGGCAATCTCCTTCCTGCGTACTTTTATTTTTAAATTCGCTGCGGTATTGCTTCTTCCTCTGCTCTTACATCTGGATGGAATCTGGTGGGCAGATGTTCTGGCAGAGATTTTTGCATTTTTGATTTCGGTCATTTTTCTGGTTACACAGCGAAAAAAATATCATTATTTTTAGTGAAAAAGGCTGTATCCGATGGGAGTTTTTTCATCGGATACAGCCTTTTGTAAAACTGCGGAAATCGGTATTAGTTTACCTCATGGACTTCATAAAAATTAATTCCGTGTTCGTCGGTTAAAAGCTGCAAAAGCTTTTGTACGGCTTCAGGGCTTTTGGCATAATTCTTTACAGGAGAACCCAGATAGGCGCTGCAGGTTTCTTCTGTCATCGTGCGGGTGCGGGTTACCGGCCCGTCGGCAAGCTCTACGGTATAATTCCAGGTAACTTCCCCGAGATTGTCCGTAAGGGCAATTAAAACACAGGAAAATCCCTTCATTTTTTCATCAAAAACAGCGGAATTAAGAGCGCTGTTTTCAAAATGCAAAGTCCAGCCATAGGGCTCCTTGCTGGTCTGCAGCTCATTTTTAAAGCTTCCAAGCTCATTAGAAATACCAAGAATCGCGCTCAGGCGCCCATTGGCAGATGCATCGCCAATGTATGGATTTTTATTCTGATAAAGTTTGTTTGCCATTGCAGAGATGATCGTTCCATCCTCGGCTGCTGTGATTTCGCCAATCGAGAGGCTGCCATGAATTTCATTCTTTGGAATATCCAGATTAAAAGCACCGTTTCGATTCCAGGGCAGGGGAAGGCAGGTATAGATTACCAGCCGGCTTCCTTCCTTTGTCTTTTTGATCTTATATCGGCTGTAAACGGAGCTGGAATCCATAAACACACCGCCTACATAAATGGAATTTTCTCCGTCATTTACATAGGTGGTGTAATAGGACTCATTCGGACTGCCGATGATAAAAAGTTTTACTGCCAGGGCAAAAAGGCAGGCAAAGAGTGTCAGAACAGTTCCTAAAAGAACCTTTCGATTGGTTGTTTTTTTAATCTTTTTTAAATAATTGATCTCTTTCTGATTTTCCTCCTGCTTCTGTCTTTGCTTTTCCAGAAAATCGGACTTCATGTGTTCATAATATTCGCTGCAGTCCGGGCATTCCAGAAGATGCTGTTTGATTTCAGCCCCGGTTTCTTCCGAAACAAGGTCATCCAGATACAGCGGAAGCAGATCTTTTATGATGTGACATCGAATTTTGGCTGACATTATAATTGAACCTCCTGCATAAGTTTTTCTTTGTTACGGTAATAGGTAACTCTCGCCCAGTTTTCGCTTTTCTCCATAATTTCTCCGATTTGTGCAAAAGAAAGATTTCCGATGAGCCGCAGGTAAATAACCTCCCGCCCCGGTTCTTTCAGATTGTGAAGCTTCTTTAAAAAGTCAAGATGGCTGAGGTTTTGAAAAAATAGTTCCTCTGCGGAAGGAGCAGAAGCCTTGTCTTTCTGCTCTGAAAGCCTGGATGACAATTCCGTTTGCTTTTTCTGTTTTCGCAGGATATCGAACCAGAGATTTTTGGCTATCCCGCACAGCCACGTGGACACACTGGAGTTTTCCTGAAAGGAATCAAGCTTTTTCATAGCCTGATAGAAGGTTTCCTGTGTCAGTTCTTCCGCAGTGCCAGGATCTTTTGTTTTGGTCAAGAGAAAACCATATACCGTTTTAGCATGTTTTTGATACAGTTCTTCTATGGAATCCATACTGTCTTTCTCCTTTCTGTCAATTAGTGTTGTAAAATCCTGATTCGTTACAAACATTTCATAAATGTATTGTATTTTATTTGCAGCATAATAGCAAATCGTATTTAAGCAGTAGCAAAATCAGAAAAATGGTGTATAATCATGCTGTGCGGTATATTTATCTAAAATGTTTTCGGGGGAAAAATAAGATGGTTTTAACAGAACAGGATAACAGGAGACTGGAGCTGCTTTTGATGCAGTATGAGGAAGATGAACATGTGCAGGAAATGAAAAATTACGTACAGCATGGAATCGTCAGTACTTACGATCATTGTAAAAATGTTGCCCGGGTGAGCTTCTGGCTGAATCAGAGGTTTAATCTTTGCGCAGATGAAAAGGCTTTGGCAATCGGCGCTTTTCTGCATGATTTTTATTTGTATGACTGGCATATTCCCGAGGCTTCCCATCGCCTTCACGGTTTTTCTCATGCGGAGACTGCCAGATGCAACGCGGTAAAATATTTTAAAATAGCACCTGAAATACAGCAGATCATCCAATCGCATATGTGGCCGTTAAATATTACACGTATCCCCAGAAGCCGTGAGGCTGTCATCGTGTGTGCAGCAGATAAAATCTGTTCTATAATCGAAACAGTTTGTCAGAGAAAAAATGTGAAAAATGTATTAGGATAAAAAATCAAAATGTATTAGAAGAAAAAATATTAGTTGACATGCAGCGTATAAGATGATATTCTGTTACTGCAGATGTGTAAACGGTTACATATCCGCGGCAACAGAATGCGCGGATTGAAAGCGGGAAGCAAAAAGGGAAGTCTGCTGATGTCAGCGGATGGAAGCCCGTTCAGTTCGAATAGAGGATGGCAGGTATGGTTACGATTAAAGATATTGCTGAAATTGCAGGAGTCTCCACGGCTACAGTTTCCCGTGCTATTAATGGCACAGGGTATGTCAGTGAGAGGACGAAAAAAAGGATAGAGGATATCATCAGAGAGTACAATTACAGTCCCTCGGCATCTGCTGTCAATTTATCAAAGCGTGAAACGAATACGATAGGAGTCATTGTTCCTGAGATTGCGAATACCTTTTTTGGCGAACTGCTGCAGGGGATTTCGGAAGCGGTTGACCGGACAGAATTTCTGCCGTTTTATTTTGACAGCGACAATAACAGCAAAAAAGAAGAACGGGCTATTTTAGCGCTTGAACAGCAGAGGATACGGGGGCTGATCATTACGCCTGCGAGAGATTCTGATGCAGCTGTCAACCGGCGTTTGAATAAGCAGCTGGAAAGGCTGAACGTTCCGACTGTGGTCGTTGACCGGGAATTTCAGGGTTCCAGATGGGACGGTGTGTTTTTTGAGAATTACCAAAGCGGCTATTGCGCAGGGGAGGCTCTGATAAAAGCAGGTCACAAAAAGCTGGGGATCATCACCGGAGATCTGAATCTGAAGATTGCAAGAGAGCGCTATGATGGATTTATGCAGGCGGCATTTGATTACGATTGCCCTGTGGAGGAGAAGTATGTTTATCAGGGCGATTTTACAATAGCCGGTGCATATGAAAAGACAAAGCAGATGCTTGAAGCAGAGGATCGGCCGGAGGCGGTGCTTACCTGCAACAACCTTACATCGCTGGGATTTCTGAAGGCGGTTACAGAGGGCGGTCTGAGAATCGGAGAGGATATCGCTGTGATCGGCATCGACCGGATCGCAGAGCTTGACGTTTTGGATTACGGCTTCAGCTATGTAGGGAGAGATACCGTTGAGATGGGGCGTCTGGCAGTAAAGATGCTTCTGGAAAGGATGGAGTCCCCGAAAAGACAGCGGCAGATCTGTATGATACCCTATGAACTGGTTTTGAACGGAAGTGAGAAAAAAGAAGGTTGACAAAGAGTCCCTTCTTTTTTATTCCCGCACATGTAACCGGTTACATGTGCGAATGAGAACATATAAAGAGATAAGGAGAATTGTTATGGAAAAGATCAAATTAAACAATGGACTGGAAATTCCCGCGATTGGTTTCGGAACCTGGAAGGCGCCTACAGGTGAAATCACAATTGAAGCTGTTAAGAATGCAATTTCAAGCGGTTTTCGTTTTATTGATTGTGCCTCTGTTTACGGAAATGAAAAAGAAGTGGGATTTGGAATCCAGGCTGGCGGCGTCGCAAGAGAAGAACTGTTCATCACAGGAAAATTATGGAACGATATACGCGGATACCAGGAAACGATCGAAGCATTTGAAAAGACATGCAGCGATCTTCAGGTCGATTATCTTGATATGTATATGCTGCATTGGCCCCGTCCGTCCGTTTATCATGACGATTATATTGAAAAAAATGCACAATCCTGGAAAGCAATGCAGGATCTGGTAAAAGCCGGAAGAGTGAAAAGCATTGCGGTTAGCAATTTTAAGGTGCATCATTTAGAGGAGCTTATGGAACGTGCAGATATAAAACCGGCTGCCAATCAGATTGAATTTCATCCCAGCTGCTTTCAGACCGAGGTGCGCGCATTTTGTGAAAAAAATGAAATTGCAGTACAGGGTTACAGCACACTTGCAAATGGAAAGGTATTTGAATGTGAAGAAATCATTCAGATCAGCAAGGAACAGAATGTTAGCGTAGCACAGCTCTGCACAAAATATGCAATGCAGCATCATGTGATTCCCCTTGTAAAGAGTGTGAATAAGGAACGTATCCTTTCCAATCTGCAGCTGGATTTTACACTTGATAAGAAAGCAATGGATCAGATTGACAAAGTCACAACATGTGGCGGCTCCTACAATGACAGCGATCTGATTGAATTTTAAAATAATAAGAGGAATGTCGGCGGTCTGCCGGCATTCCTTTTATTATCCGTTGATTTAAATGGAAAATATCAATAGAAAGAGTTATAATTTTTTGTAACCTTTTCTGTTTTCATCGCTCTAACAAGTGTAACCGGTTTATAAAAGAAAAAAGGAACGATAAAGGAAAGATAAAAACTAAAGAAAAATGGAGAGTGTATATGAAAATCAAACTGCGTCAGGGACGATACTGCAATCTGAAGCTGCTCCTGATCTGTCTGGTGGTATACGGGCATCTGATCGAGAGCAGGGTTGATGAATCGGAGCTGCTTTTGATACAATATCGTTTGATCTATATGGTACATATGCCTTTGTTCGTATTTTTGTCGGGATTGTTTATGGAAAAAGAACGGGTCTGCTTTTCACAGGCGAAGCGTGTTCTTGTAATTTACCTGATCAGCCAGTTTGTAATGATCGTGGTAAAGAATCTGGAGGGGCAGAAGCTGGATTTTGAGCTGCCGTACTGGCATCTCTGGTATCTGCTGAGTCTTAGCTGCTGGGCAGCAGCCGCAGGACTCTGGCACAGGCTGAAACGGTATTTTCCGTTTATCGGAAGCAGGTGCGGGAAGCTTATCCTGCTGTTTTTCGCTTTTTTTGGGGTCTTTCTTGCTAAGAACTTTGCTGAAATCGGAAGAGAGTGGTCTTTGTCCAGAACAATTGCTTTTCTGCCCTGGTTTTTGCTTGGGATGTTCTGCCCGAAGGAAATCTGCTGGAAAAAATACCGGGGAGCGGGTGTGGCAGGTGCAGTTACGGCAGCTGTTGTAATTTATTTTTGGGGAAATCGGATTCCTACGGGATTTTTATATCAGGCAGCAGGATATCAGACGTTTCGGCAGCTGACGACAGGAGATGAGGGAATCGTAGTGACATTGCTGTGCTGTCTGCTTGCGTTTAGCCTTGGGATATTTCTGCTGACAATGGTACCTGAGAGAAGATTACCGGTCACAAAGATTGGGGTGGATACGTTGTGGATTTATCTTCTGCATGCTCCGTTTGTCAAATTGTTTATGAAAATCCCGTGGTCACTGCCGCTGTTTCCGGCTGTGGCGCCGCTTGCTGCAGTTTATATTATCTGCCTTTTGTATAAATTGTTTCAGTGGAGAACGACGGTATGTGGGATTGTATAATGGAGGAAAAAAATGTCTGTCTGGAAGGAATTTTATCAGGAATATGGCAAGTCGGTGTACCGCTTCCTGCTGAGTCTGACAGGCAGTGCGGATGAAGCAGAAGAATTGCTGCAGGAAACCTTTTATCAGGCTTTTCTGCATGTGGATCGTTTTGAAGGAAGATGCAGCCCGTATACCTGGCTGTGTCAGATCGGGAAAAATGCCTGGCTGAAAGAATGCCGGAGACGGAAGCGGTTTGCAGAGTATGATGCGGCAGAAATACAGCTTGCAGATACAGGACGAAATCCTGAAGCGGAGGTTATTTATCAGGATCTGCGGGAAAGAACAAGAAGGGCTGTTTATCATTTAAAGGAGCCTTATAAAGAGGTTCTGATCCTTCATGTTTACGGAGGGCTTAAATACAGAGAGATTGCGCAGGTGTTCGGAAAAACGGAAAGCTGGGCGAAAGTGACCTGTTATCGTGCTAAACAGCAGGTTGCCGAGGAGGTGAAGGGATGAAACTGAATTGTGGAGTAATACGTGATTTGTTATTGCTGTATGCAAATGATGATTGCTGTGATTCAAGCCGGGAGATCGTGGAGGAGCATCTGAAGGAATGCGCGCAGTGCCGGGAGTATCTGGAACAGCTAAGACTTCCTGATTTTACCGCAGCTAAAACGCCGGAAGAGGGATACCATGAGGCGCCGGAAGCAGGGGCAGGGGAGATAAAGGATCAGGAAGAACCGCAGCGGGTAACAAGGGCAGTTAAAAAAAGTCTGAAAAAGGCAAAACGGCGGTGGTGGCTTTCACTGGCTGCAATATTGATGATCATTCCCATTACAATTGTTTATTTCCTTGCAGGAAATGAGAGACGAAAAGCAGGAATCTGTTTTACGAATCTGGACGAAATTTATACGGTTGGGAAATATCTTAAAAAGATACAGGCTGGAGATTATGAAGAGGCAGTTTTGATGACCGATTATACAGCGGACTATGAGAGCTATTTTCAGAATATCAACGGTGAAAATTTTAAGCCCGTAAAGGTACAGCTGGACGGAGAAATCTGGTATGCGTCACAGTTTTTTGCGATGTATGAAATAGATTACGAAATTTTTAAAGAATATAATAAAGCAAAAACAGATACGGAAGCATATTCCGAAACGAAAGAACAGGACTTTGCTGCTGTGTATTCTCTGGAAGGGGAAGCAGCAAGAGAAAAATGGGAGTATTTTATTTATCATTCCGTAAGCGTGCTGATTCCTGAACAGATCTGGGAAGATGTGGTAGGGGATTCTTATCGGTTGGAGAAAGATTCTGATGGAAATGAAAAATATATAGTAAACTGTAAAAAAGAAAATAAAGATCAAAATAAAGATGAAGATGAGGAAATTCAATATTCCAGAATAAAAACAAAATGGGGAAATTTTTTCCTTTGCAATATGGATTTTACTGAAAAACAAAACAATAACGCATATTTTCTCTGGGAGTTTACGCAGTTTGTGCCGGAATGTATTTATAAAGAAGCCAAACCGCGTTTGGAAAAAGAACAAAAAGAGGAAGTGGAGAGAATGCGGGAGGAGAATAGCTGGGTGCTTAATCTGACAGAGGAAGAATACAGTGTAATAAGGCATACGGAGTTGCTGGATGCTTTAAAGGATTATCATATGCAAAAAAATGAAATTGTGGATATTGGCTTTGCACATGCGTATCTGCATCCGGATGTTCCAGGCTGGGTAATTGAATACCGGGTTACGGAGAAAATGAAGAATGGAAAACAGACAACATATACTTTGATCTTTCAGGTGGAGAATGGAAAAGTAGCTTTTAGCGGAGCGTATGATCTGAATGGGGACATTGATTTCATACTTTTGTCTGATGTATTTTTTGGCGTATAGCAGGTGTATGTTCTTTCCCTGCTGCGTGGACTGATTCTTCTTGTTCCACTTGCATAAACAGTAAAAGCCTGTCGGTTTTTCTCCGACAGGCTTTTTGGGGATACCGCAGAGATTTAATAGTTCTCTTTCCGCACTTCAAAGAAGCTCTGAGGGTGATTGCAGACAGGGCAAACCTCAGGAGCCTTGGTACCGATTACCAGATGTCCGCAGTTGCGGCATTCCCACATCTGAACTTCACTCTTTTCAAAAACCTTTGCGGTTTCCACGTTTTTCAGCAGAGCGCGGTAACGTTCTTCATGGGCTTTTTCGATGGCAGCGACACCACGGAACTGTTTAGCGAGTTCTGTAAAGCCTTCTTCATCAGCTTCTCTTGCCATTCGGTCGTACATGTCGGTCCATTCATAGTTTTCACCGGCAGCAGCATGGAGCAGGTTTTCAGCAGTGTCACCCAGCTCGCCCAACGCTTTGAACCAGAGCTTTGCGTGTTCCTTTTCATTGTCAGCAGTCTGGAGGAAAAGGGCAGCGATCTGTTCGAAGCCCTGTTTTTTTGCTACAGATGCAAAATAAGTGTACTTGTTGCGTGCCTGGGATTCACCGGCAAAAGCATCCCACAGGTTTTTCTCGGTTTTGGTACCGGCATAAGGGTTTTTCGCAGGCGCTTCTTCGATTTTCTCGAATTTGGATGCGGGCTGTTTGCAGACAGGGCATTTGAAATCTTCGGGCATCGGTCCTTCATGAACATAGCCGCATACGGTACATCTCCATTTTTCCATGTTAAGTCCTCCATTTATGAAAGTTAAGGAGCTGCTTTGCCGTGTAAAATCAAGAATATTGGCAAAACAGCTGATCATTTGGTACGGTTTGATTATTTTTGATTAGTGGCTGCCGCATTCATCTGCGTGCTGATGCTCATGGCAGATGGAACCGGTAGACTCAAGCTCACCCTTCAGATAGGTTTCAACCGCGCTGCGGGCATCGCCCATAACACCGATAATAACTTCAACGCCGCGTTCGTTAAAGATATCAACCGCGCCGCCGCCCATACCGCCGGAAATGATGACCTCGGCGCCATTATCTGCCAGGAAATTCGGCAGGAAGCCGGGACGATGACCGGGGTTGGGAACAGAATTTTCAGCAACGATCTGTCCGTTCTCGGTATCGAAGAAGATAAAGTTTTCACAGTGGCCAAAATGGCCGGCAACAGTTTTTCCCATAGCAGCTACAGCAATTCTCATAATAGTATACTCCTTTTTTGTGTTATTATAATGATGATATCAGAGTCAAAAGGCATAGTATTCGTATAATTATCTATAACGGCTGTCTCTCTTGCAGCTGAGCTGTTTTGGAAACATTATAAATTGTATACGAAGTAAAATCCTTTTGTACAGTGCTTTTTGATAAGAAATAGTTATATTTACAGTTTCAGCTCTCTGATCGTGTTCTGAAAAACTTCAAACAGAGCATCCCTTGCGGGGCAGTCGATGTCAGCGATGCTGCGGCCGGCATTCACGGCAGCAGAGGCGTTCCTGTCGTAAGGAATTTTTCCTGCAAACGGAATGGAATTCTCGGCGCAGAACTGCTCGATCAAAGCGGCATTCTCAGGGCTGGTGTCCCATTTGTTGATGCAGACAGCCGTTTTGGTCTGAAACGTTGCGGTGGTTTTTAAAAGCCGTTCCAGATCGCTCAGACCGGAGAGCGTGGGTTCTGTTACAATCAGAACCAGATCCATGCCGCTGATAGAGGCGATGACCGGGCATCCAATACCAGGAGAGCCGTCGATAATGGCCAGATCGGTTTCCGGCGCTGCTTTGAGCATGGCAAGCTTGACTTCTGTAACCAGCTTTCCGGAATTGCCGCGCCCCATCTTCAGAGCGGCGGTTGAAAAAACGGTATCTTCCTGATACAGAGACAGTTCTCCGGCGATATCTGTCTGCATTGTAACGGCCTGCTCCGGACAAATGCAGGAGCAGACGCCACAGCCTTCACACGCGTAGTCTTCGATATAGTAATCGTCTTCTCTTTTACGAATTGCATCAAAACGGCAGTTCTGCATGCAGAGACCGCATTGGATACACTGCTTCTGGTTGATCTGAGCCTTTTGGGAACCCAGAAAATCAGAGCGCTTCGGAGCTGTCTGCATGGACGTTACTATATGAAGATTAGGAGCGTCCACATCGCAGTCTGCAATCGCTCTTGCATGTGCAAATCGGATAAAAGCAGCGGCAGCAGTAGTTTTGCCGGTACCGCCTTTTCCGCTTAAAATCAAAATTCTTTTCATCTGACCGCACCTCCGATTTTTTTCAGAAGCTCTGCAAACAGCGAGGCAAATGCTTCATCTGCCTCACACGCAATAAAGCCGCGTGCGGCAAGCTTTGCCAGTTTCATGTCGTAAGGAATCCGCAGCAGAACAGGAATCTCATGTTCTTGTAAGAAAGCTTCCAGCGGCTCATAAGGCGCATCCATTTTATTGATAATGACACCGCAGGGCTTCTTTAAGAGGGAAGCCAGTTCATATACCATGCGGAAATTATGGAAACCGAAAGCGGTCGGTTCCGCTGCCAGCAGACAGCAGTCTGCGTCAGAGATGCTTTCCATAACGGAACAGGCGCTTCCCGGCGGACAATCTATTACCGTCAGGCTGTCTGTTTCCGTATCGTTTTTCGCTGCCAAAGCTTCTCCAGCTTCTCCGGCCTTCAGCGCATCACGGATAACCGGGATTCCCGAAGCTTCCCCGAGATTCAGAACACCGGTTATCACATCCACATTCCTGTGTGTTCCCTGTTCAAGATGTCCAACCGGGCGCTCCACCTCTGAGATAGCATGCTCGGGGCAGACCAGTCCGCAGCCGCCGCAGGCATGACAGACCTCGGAAAACACTTTGGGCTTGTCCTTAATATAAATCAGTGCATTAAAATGGCAGAAATCTACACACTTGCGGCAGCCCGTGCACTTTGAAATATCAAATTCAGGCAGCAGGGTATGAACCTGTTTTGTTCTCACATTCTCAGGCTTAAAAAACAGGCGTCCGTTTGGTTCTTCTACATCGCAGTCGATATAGATTGCTTTTTTTGCAGAAGCCGCCAGATTCACTGCAATCAGAGTTTTCCCCGCGCCGCCCTTTCCGCTAAGAACCGCAACTTTCATCGGATACCGTGATAACCGGCATGAAAATGCGTCAGCTCAGCCAGTTTTCCTTCCTTCAAAGCGGAGATGTTCTCATCTGCCTTTACACCTTCCGATTTGAAAATCTTGATCTCAGCAGCCTGCAGTACTTCAGCAGCGTTCTCGCCGCAGCGAATCGTGATTAAGGAAGTAGATTTCTGATCCACGATAAACTGGGCAGCCTTAATGCCAGCTCCGCCTTCCGCAGAAGCAGCAGGATTTTCTAAAACTTCAGTAGTATTCGTTTCGGTATCATGAAACAGGTAATAAGGAGCGCGGCCAAACGAGGCGCAGACAGTAACCTGATCTTCATCTACCGGAATAGCAATCTTCATAGTTGATTCCTCCTTTATAAGGTATATTCATTATAACTCATTTCTGACATATGTCAATAACAAAATGGGGGTGTTGTTCGGGATTCCGGGACAAAAATAGTGTCCAGGGGACGCCGGCGAACGATGATACAAGTCTGACCGGGGCTAGGGGGTGCTTCGCACCAATACGCCCCTTGCAGACTTGCATCATCGTTCGCCGGCTGGTTTTGGCTGCTTTTTTGTTATGGAATGCCGAACAAGTGTGTGGGAGGTGGAAATGATTTGTGGGTTTTTTGTGAAAAAATTAATAGAAACGATGTATATATAGTGTTATAATAAGCTTTTGCATATTTTGTTATGTGAAAAGCAGATTGGATGAAAAATGAAAACTTATTTGATATTGCAGGGAGGAAAAAGATGCTGATTAGTATTGCGTACATGCTGATGCTGGGAATGTTTTTGGGCTGGATTTGTCGGAAGATGAGGCTGCCGGCTCTTATGGGGATGATTTTTACGGGAATTGTGCTGGGACCTCATGTTCTTGATCTGATTGATGGTTCGATCCTGACAATTTCTGCGGATTTAAGAAAAATTGCTTTGATCATTATATTGACCAGAGCGGGACTTTCTCTTGATCTGAATGATCTGAAGAAGGTTGGAAGACCTGCTGTTCTGATGTGTTTTGTTCCGGCGTGCTTTGAAATGGCTGGTATGGTGATTCTGGCGCCAAAGCTGCTTGGAATTACACTGCTTGATGCGGCGATTATGGGCTCGGTGGTTGCTGCCGTGTCTCCTGCTGTGATCGTTCCGAAGATGTTAAAACTGATGGAGGAAGGATATGGTACTGAAAAGGGGATTCCTCAGTTGATTCTGGCAGGCGCATCTGTCGATGATGTCTTTGTTATCGTTATGTTTACCGCATTTACCAACCTGGCTCAGAGCGGAGAATTTTCAGCGGGAAGTATTGCCGGGATTCCGGTTTCCATTCTTCTGGGAATCGCAGCAGGAGCAGTGATCGGCATTGCTCTGGCAAAATATTTTGAGAAGGTACATATCAGAGATACTGCAAAGGTTGTGATCATCCTTTGCGTCGCCTTTATTCTGGTAACATTGGAGGACAGCCTGAAAACTGCAGTTCCGTTTTCCGGCCTGATTGCAATTATGTGTGTCGGAATCGCGCTGCAGAAAAAGAGAAATGTAGTAGCACGCCGTTTGTCGGTTAAATTTAACAAGCTTTGGGTCGCAGCGGAAATTCTGCTGTTTGTGCTGGTAGGGGCGACGATCGATATGGAATACGCTGTTTCTGCCGGAGCAGCAGCCATCCTTCTGATCCTCGGCGTACTGGTATTCCGCATGGCAGGTGTTTTGCTCTGTCTGCTGAAAACCGGTCTTACAATGAAAGAACGAGGATTCTGCATGTTTGCCTATATGCCAAAAGCCACGGTACAGGCAGCCATCGGCGGCGTTCCGCTGGCAATGGGACTGTCCTGCGGAAATATCGTGCTTACCGTCGCAGTGCTCGCAATTTTAATCACGGCGCCGCTCGGAGCATTTCTGATCGATCTTACCTACCGGAAATGGCTGGCATAAAATACTTACGAAGCCTTCACACATTTTTATAATAATAGGATAAACTGCTGTTAAAACAATGTGTTTACCGTATATATAGAGCCCACGGTAAACGCATGATTTTCCAGCATCCGTTAAACCTGTAGCATCACAAACCTACGACGGCGGAATTACAGTACGATCCTGTGAAAGGGACCATAGAGAACGCCGGCACTTAACGATCGGGCTGTCTGAAAGACAGTTCGAGAGTTTAGTACCGCTGCGTTCGATCCGAGCGAGAGCGCGTCCCCGAACAGGATTGTACTGTAATGGAGCCCTCACAGCCCTTTATAACAATAAAATAAACTGTTATAAAAATCATGCGTTTACCGCGATGCAAAGCCCCCCTCAGGTTGTCTTTTCCAGATACGCATGGTATAATAAAGCTCTGTTGAGATTTCAGTTTGCAATACAAAAAGAGAGAAGAGGGGATTATGATATACAGACATAAATCAAAGAAGGATATTCGCTCTCCCCTGGAGTCAGGTCTGAATGTCCTGAGCGGAAAATGGAAGTCACGTATTCTTTGCTTTCTGGCTATAAACGGAAGTGTCCGTTTTAGCGAAATACAGAAGGAGATGGTCAGTATTTCCGATTCAGTATTATCATCAGAACTAAAGAAGCTGATTCGTGATGAGCTTGTTAAACGGGTACAATTTGATGAAATCCCGCCGCATGTGGAGTACAGCCTTACAGAAAAAGGAGAGTCTGTGATACCTGTTCTGCAAAGCATCTGCCGCTGGTCCAGCACTTATTATGAATATGATAAAGATTCTCTGATTCTTCAGTGTCAAAGATGCAGTTCTGTTCAGAAGGATAAGTGCTGATTCGCAAATTGTGATTCACATTTTACAGGAGGAAGAAATGGAAGAAAAGGATTGTCCTGTTGTTCAGATGCTGGGCATGGTTTCAGGAAAATGGAAGATACAGATTATCGGTATGATCATGATGGGAAAAACGCTGCGCTACAATGAAATCAGTGCAAAGCTTCCCAAAATCAGTGACAAAACCTTATCACAGCGCCTTCGGGAACTGGAAGAGGACGGGCTGGTTTCCCGTATTGCATATCGGGAGATTCCGCCCCGCGTGGAATATACTCTGACGGAAACCGGAGTGGAGCTGGCAAGAGCGCTGGTGGAGCTTCGCAAGGTAGGTGAAAAGCTGAACCGTGTTGATATGTCGGAATGTGAAAACTGCAAGGCGTTTGAACATTATCCGGAATAGAAGCGGCGGTATAATTGAATTATGTGAAAAATCTCAGAATTCGAGTGGTTCTGAGATTTTTCTATGTTGTATATTTTTGTTTTGAATGAAAATACTTTCTTATAGGTAAGTAATATTACTACCTTGCTGGTGATTTGCCAATAAATTTATTGGTATTGATATTAATTGATAAATATATTAAACTGAATTCAGAAAATTTAACAGTAAAGATATGGAGAGTTATGAATATTCATTCAAAAGAAGGATTAATTTTTATCGCGCAGATCGATCATCTGACGGGGGAATGCATCGGGCAGGTAATTGATTTATTTTATCAGGCCGGTGCTTCCAATGTGCAGGTTGTTCCGACGATAACGAAGAAAAACCGGCCGGCATATATGTTTTTTATTGACTGCAGACCCAAGTTCGCTGATGCAGTAGAACGAATCATTGCACAGGAACTTGGAAGCGGCGGCTGGCATTGTATCAATACAACGCATCGTTATCAGTGTAATGAAATCATTCAAAAAACGATTGTAGTAGAACATGGAATGCAGAGCTTTTTATTTACTGCGGAAGGAAAGCGTTTTGAATATGGAAGCGTGCGCCCGGAACATGAGAATGTAGCTGTTTTGAAGCAGAAAGTCAGAGATAACTTTGATATGAGCATTTCTTATTATGAGTTATACCATGCGGTTATGTCTGTACTGCGGGGGCAGGGTGATGAAAACGAAACTCCGGTTATTCGAATATAACAGAAGGCTTTCCTGACTATCTTTACGCTATAAGCATTATGAGGAGGTAAATAGTATGCAGAATGAAGAAAGAAGCAGAGCAATTTCTGCAGTCGAGCTGGCAGCAGTGTCCAATATTTCCAATCTGACCAATGACCGTATTGAAGCACTTGCAGGCGGACACGGAATGGTCAATATGGCAATCCACACAGTTGCCAATGTAATTACAACTGAATTATTAAAAGGTGCAAAATTATCCATTGAGTTTGCGGATGTAAGAAGACTTCCGGTTGACGACATTATGGAAAAAGCAATCAAGGTGGCAAAGCTCTCAGGTGCTGACGGTGCGAATGCAGCGCTGATTACAGCATGCATTATGTACCTTGCAGGTTCTGCAGCGCAGGTAGGTATTCCTGCGGGCAACAGAAAACTGGGCGCGACAGCGCGTATGCTGGCAGGCGTTGACAGAAGCGGTGTTGCAGCAGTTCCCACCGCTAAAATGAACAATAAGATTTCCGGTTTTCCGGCAGTGCTTGCAATTAACCAGGCAATGATGGAAGGCAGACTGTCTACATTAGATGGAAGAAATTTACCGATGAACGTTGGCGGCGGACCTCTTTACGGTCACAGTGCATTAGGTGAAGATTACGTATGGCCGGAGCTGGCAGTAAACGGCGCTAAGATCGGTACCAGAGCGATGCTGGATGCAATGGCAGGCGTTGTAATGGCTCCTCATCCGTTTACAGCAGCAGTTCTGGGTTCTGCAGCGATTCTTGAAATCATTCATCCCGATGCGGAAGTACCGGAGGGAAAAGGAACCTATGGAAGAACAACTTCTGTTTATCTGGTAGGACAGGCAGCAGTAGAAGAAGCAGGACTTCCTGAAAAGTTACACTATAAAGTAACCGGTGAAGAGATTGAAACCGCAAAACTGGTAGGTGATGTCGGTCTGATCCTGAAGGATATCGGCGCACCGGCAGTTATCGGTATGATGGCGTTTGATGAGATTTTCTCAGTATTCCAGGAAGGAATCGCAGGATTCTCAGGCGGCCCTGTAAATTCACCTCTTGGCCATGTTGGTGCATATGCAGTGATCGCAATGAAAGCTCTGCTGAAAAACGGCGGCGATGCTGCGAAAACTGCTAAGGAAATTGTTGCAGAAAGAAGCGCAACAACATTTGATCCTGAGGTTGCTCAGCTTTGTCTGAATACCATTAACAGAAAGGCACACGAATTGTATCGTGGTCCTGTTACCAGTCTGCTGATTGAAGCAACTGAGCCTGCAAGAGTAAAAGCTCTGTACAGAAGAGCAGCCTACAGCTATGATAAGCTGATGGAAGGCGAAACACTTGAAAATATTGTTGTTCATTTTGATGATGAACGTGTTGCTACCGTTGAAAAATACGCAGGTATTCTTTTCTCAGGTATGACAGGAGAAACGGTATCTGTTAAAGTTAGAAAGATTGCAGCAGGAGCAAGAAGAACAACGAAACTGACACACAAATACTGGTCTTTCGATCCGCTGGTTGATATTACCGTTAAAATGGGTGATAAGACAGCAGTGATGGATGGCTTTGTACATGATATCATTCCAAAGGTTGTAAAGGGCGAATGTCAGGATGTGGCATGGGCAGTGCCTTTTGCAGCAGGCGCAATGGATGAACTGGCTTTATGTGCCTGCAGCATTTTAAATGTTGTTGTGCCTGCGGCAGTTGCAGCAGCAATTAAAAAGCATGAACCTGCAGAAGCAGCGGATATTGCTGAAAAAGCAGCTTATCTGACCCGGGCAATCCCCGGCGCAAAGGCGGCTGCCAAATATGTCGGCAATCTTGCATTGAACATTATGGAATATTAAACAGGAATATGAATAAAGAAGAGTTAAAAAATATTTTGCTCCAGGTGCAGTCCTCTGCACTTGGAGTAGATGAGGCGTTGGATCAGATTAAGGAGATGCCTTATCACAATCTGGAATATGCCAGAATTGATTATCACAGAGAATTAAGAAATGGATTTCCTGAGGTGATTTACAGCCCCGGGAAGAGCCTGGAACAGATTCAGGGCATTGTAACCGATATGCTGAAGCGGACGGATTCCAATATCCTTGCTTCCAGAGCAGATCAGTCGGTTTATGAAGCAATTCTTCAGGTGACGGATCAGGCGATTTATTATAAGGAAGCCAGAGCCGTTGTGGTAAAACGAAAAGAATATGCTGTTTCAAAGGATTATATTGCAGTTGTGACAGCAGGAACTTCAGATATTCCCGTTGCAGAGGAAGCGGCTGTGACCGCAGAGGTGATGGGAAATCAGGTGAAACGCCTGTATGATGTCGGTGTTGCCGGAATTCACCGCCTTTTGGACAATGTGGATGTGATCAACAATGCAAAAGTCGTGATCGTAATCGCAGGAATGGAAGGCGCTCTGGCAAGCGTTGTTGGCGGACTGACAGATAAACCGGTTCTGGCGGTACCTACCAGTATCGGATACGGGGCAAACTTCGGTGGAATTTCAGCCCTGCTTGGAATGCTGACTTCCTGTGCAAACGGGATCGGCGTATTAAATATTGATAATGGTTTTGGAGCAGCTTGTCTGGCTTCAAAAATAAACCATATATAACTTCCATAAAACAAATCAGATACGGCATCAGGCTGTATCTGATTTGAAGTTATCATACCAGAAGTTGTCCTGACAAAAGCAGTGAGTATAGTGATGTACGGATGGTTGACGCAATATTGCATAAATAGCTGAAATTACGGCTGATTATGCAATATTGTACTATTAGGCTGTCTGATAAAAGAAAAATATAACAGGGAATATCGATATGAAAATTTTATATTGTGATTGTTTTTCCGGCGTAAGCGGCGATATGTTTTTAGGCGCTTTTCTTGATGCCGGAATTGATGGCGATTATTTAAAAAAAGAATTAGATAAGCTCCACGTGGAAGGCTTCCATCTGGAGATTCATAAAGGAAAAAAGCATGGAATATCCGGTACAAACTGTAAAGTGGTTCTGGAAAAGCATGAACATAAACACCGCCATTTTTCAGATATTAAGAAGATTGTAGAAGAAAGTGAACTGGCGGACGAAGTAAAAAATACAGCATTATTAATTTTTAAAAAGGTAGCAGAAGCAGAAGGAAAGGTTCATGGAATTGCGATGGAAGAGGTACATTTTCATGAGGTAGGAGCTATCGATTCAATCGTGGATATTGTTGGAGCTGCAATCTGTTTTCATGCTGCAGCACCAGATAAAATATACACTTCTGCAGTGAATGTTGGACAGGGCGTCGTAAAATGTGCGCATGGCCTGATGCCGGTTCCGGCTCCTGCAACAGCAGAGATTTCAGCCGCTTCCGGCATTCCTCTGTATTCCAGATATGCCGATGGTGAAACCGCAACTCCGACAGGAATGGCGATTTTAAGCACATTTGCTGAATACGCAGAAGAATTTCCTCTTATGCAGGTAGATTCTATCGGCTACGGATTTGGCGAAAAGGATTATACGATGTTAAATGGACTTCGCCTATTTGTGGGCCATTCAGCAAAATAAACTGGTGGGTTACTGGTTAGAACTTCCTGGATAGCAGGGTGTCTGGGGGACGCAAGCTGGCTATGATACAGGTCTGCCGGGGCTAGGGGGTGCTTTTGGCACCAATACGCCCCTTGCAGACCTGTATCATATCCAGCTTGCTGGTTTTTGCGGCTTTCTGCGGCTTCCTGCTATCATGGAAGTTCTAAGCAGTATGGGGGATGGACGTTTGAAATCCATGGTTCATATTTATGGTTTATATTTATAGCTTATATTTATTTTGATTATATTTTGATTACATTTTGGGGATTGTATAAAAAATGGTGTGTGAACAGGGGCCTTGGGGGAGAATTTCGTACAGGTCTCTGTTTTTTTATGTGCAATTTATGGGAATCGGTATTATAATGGTGACGACAGGGGTGAAAAACGGAGTGTTGGATTTGGGTGCAGCTGTACCGGAACGAAATTATCGGGAAAGAAAGAGGGAATGGAATGAAATCGTTAGTAATAGCAGAAAAGCCTTCTGTGGCACGTGATATTGCAAGGGTGCTTCATTGCAGCCAGAAGGGCAATGGGATTTTAGAGGGGAAGGAGTATGTGGTGACCTGGGCTCTGGGGCATCTGGTGACACTGGCAGACCCGGAGGAATATGATAAAAAGTATGAGAAATGGGAGATGGAGACACTTCCGATGATGCCGCAGGATATGAAGCTGGTTGTGATCAAACAGACTTCAAAACAGTATCATGCGGTGAAAACACAGCTTTACCGGAAAGATATTCATGAAATTATCATTGCAACGGATGCAGGCCGTGAGGGAGAACTGGTAGCACGCTGGATTCTTCTGAAAGCGGACTGCCGCAAACCAATTAAACGGCTTTGGATTTCTTCTGTGACGGATAAAGCGATAAAAGAAGGGTTTCACAACCTGAAAAATGGTCACGAATATGACAATCTGTATCGTGCTGCGGCGGCGAGGGCGGAGGCAGACTGGCTGGTGGGTATGAATGGTACCAGAGCATTGACCTGCAAATATAATGCGCAGCTCTCCTGCGGTCGTGTACAGACTCCGACGCTTGCGATGATTGCCCGCAGAGAAGAAGAAATCCGCCATTTTAAACCGCAGGAATTTTATGGAGTTGTGGTGCAGGCGGGAGATGTGCGCTGGACCTGGCGAGATGAAAAAACAAAGAGCTACAGGACTTTTTCGAAAGACCGGGCAGAAAAAATTGTTTCCGAAGCAAAAAATGGAAATCTTGAAATCATCCGTCTGGAAAAAAAGGAGAAGAAAAAGCCGGCGCCGGGTCTTTATGACCTGACGACTCTGCAGCGGGAGGCAAACCAGAAGTACGGTTTTTCGGCAAAAGAAACTCTGAATATCATGCAGAGGCTTTACGAAAATCATAAGGTTTTGACTTATCCCAGAACGGATTCCAGATATATCGGAAAGGATGTTGTGCCGACCTTAAAGGAGCGTCTTCGCGCCTGCAGCACGGGACCTTATAAAAAGCTTGCCGGGGTGCTGGCGAATCGTCCGCTTCGGACGAACGGAAGCTTTGTAGATGATAAAAAGGTCAGTGATCATCATGCGATCATTCCGACAGAACAGTTTGTACAGCTTGACCATATGAGTAATGAAGAACGCAAGATCTATGACATGGTAGTTCGCCGTTTCATCAGCGTTTTTTACCCGGAGTTTGTCTGGGAGCAGATCACAATGGAAGGAAATGCAGCCGGTCATACCTTTTTTGCAAATGGCATCGTGGTAAAGAGCCAGGGCTGGAAAGAGGTCTATGAGGGACACTATGATGAGGAAGCGGATGAGGAGAACCGCAATGAGGAGACTCTGATAAAGCAGCAGCTTCCGGCTTTGAAGCAGGGAGAACAGCTTTTGATCAAAGCTACGTCCCTGACCACAGGAAAAACAAAGCCGCCGGCAAGATTTACTGAGGCGACTTTACTTGCCGCAATGGAAAATCCGGTTAAATATATGGAGAGTAAGGATAAAGAAGCCGTAAAAACCCTTGGAGAAACAGGAGGACTCGGTACAGTTGCCACCAGAGCAGATATTATTGAAAAACTGTTTGGCAGCTTTCTGATGGAAAAGAAAGGCAATGAAATCCACATAACTCCCAAGGCAAAACAGCTTTTGGAGCTGGTTCCCGCTGATCTGAAAAAGCCTGAACTGACTGCGGACTGGGAGCAGAAACTTTCTGCTATTGCAAAAGGAAAGCGAAAGCAAAAGGATTTTCTGGAAGAAATCCGGCAGTATACCTGTGAGTTAGTTGATGAGATCAAAACAGGTCAGGGAACATTCCGCCACGATAACCTTACCAATAAAATCTGCCCCAGCTGCGGCAAACGTCTGCTGGCTGTAAACGGTAAAAACAGCAAAATGCTGGTTTGTCAGGACAGAGAATGCGGATACCGGGAAACCATTTCCCGCACCACCAATGCACGCTGTCCCAAATGCCATAAACGGATGGAAATGTATGTGAAAGGACAGGAGGAAACCTTTATCTGCGTCTGCGGCTACAAAGAAAAGCTGTCCGCTTTCCAGGCGCGCAGAGAAAAAGAAGGCGCAGGGGTAAAAAAGCGGGATGTACAGAAATATATGAAACAGCAGCAGAAGGAAGCGAAGGAGCCGTTAAATAATGCGCTGGCTGCGGCTTTGCAGGGACTGGAGCTGAAATGATGAATGAGATGACAGCAGTAAATCGTACAGAAAACGGCAACAACAGTACAGCAAACAGCAAAAACAGT
>JAUNPP010000181.1 GCA_030536685.1 Lachnospiraceae bacterium | reverse complement strand
ACGATCGGGCTGTCTGAAAGACAGTTCGAGAGTTTAGTACCGCTGCGTTCGATCCAAGCGAGAGCGGGTCCCCGAACAGGATTGTACTGTAATGGAGCCTTCACAACCTTTTATAACAATAAATATGCCTTTACCCGGCTTCCTGCCTTCATCGCAAGGCTTCCCTTCGGCAGCTCGGCGATCATATTACATCCATGCAGAGGATGTAATATGCCATTTCCCTGCGAGGGGGTTACACTGATGTATGCTTCCCCATCCTGCAGTACCAGCCTGCCCGGAACAAATCGGCGTACAAAGCTTTTTTTGCCAAATTCTTCCAGAAGCTTCACCTGACAGGTTTCCAGCATAAAATCGCTGCGCCCTGCTAATTTACGCAGCACAGGGATTCCCAGCATAAACAGCGCCATCGCTGCTGCTGAGGGATTTCCAGAAAGGCTAAGTACCGGAATCCCATGATAAACAGATGCCAGAAATGCTCCGCCGGGCTTCATCTGCATCTTCCAGAACAACAGCTCTGCTCCCAGATACTCCATGCTCCTTTGCAGCATATCATAATCGCCCACCGATACGCCGCCTGTTGTAAAAATCAGATCTGCTTCTTCCGAAGCTATTCTAACAGCATTTGCAATCTCTTCTTTATCGTCCCGCACAATCGGGATCATCTTCACCTGCGCACCATTCGCCTCTAAAAATGCTTTCAGAGTATAAATACTGGAGTTTCGTATCTTTCCCAGCTCAAGCGGCGAATCAATGGAAACAAGTTCGCTTCCGGTACTGATCAGATAAACCAGCGGCTTTTTATATACCGGAATCTGAACATAACCAAGCCCCGCTAAAATTCCCAGATAAGCCGGAGAAATCACAGTTCCTTTTGAAAGCACCTGATCTCCCTTTGCAATATCCTCTCCAACAGGTACTACATTGGTACCGCTCTCATAAGAATGAAACAGCTTCAGCGTCCGTTCATCCGCCTCTACCACCTCAAATTTTTCAATCGCATCCGCACCTTCCGGAACCGGTGCGCCGGTCAGGATCTTGGCAGCCTGCATAAAACCGATTTGATGTTCAGGAGCTTTTCCGGCTGGTATCTCCTCCACAATTTCAAATACAGCCGGTTCCGATTCGGAGGCATTCAGGGTGTCCTCCGCCCGAAAAGCATATCCATCTAGCGGTGAACGGCGAAACGGCGGTATATTCTCCGGTGATATCAGATTTTCCGAAAGAACACGTCCGCAGGCATTCTCAGCCATCTCCATCTCCTTATCCACACATTGAATGCGCTCTGTAATCAGACGCAGCCCTTCCTCAATACTTATTCCTGTCAAAATCCCCATATTCTCCTCCAGTTTATTCATTTCAATGACAACTTTACCGCTGTCTTTTATCATATTTTATCATGGATATGCATTTTTTACAACATATACACTGGTTTTTGCTTGTCTCTTTAGTTAGTATGTTGCTGTTTAGAGATTTCTGGACAGTGGAGTTGTTCAGGGGGACGCAAGCAGTCTATGATACAAGTCTGGCCGGGGCTAAGGGGTGCTTCGCACCAATACGCCCCTTGCAGACTTGTATCATAGACTGCTTGCTGGTTTTTGCAGCTCTTACTGTCATAAAATTCTGAACAGCTGTGGGAAGACAGAGGCGTGAGTTTGACAATTTTTATTCATTTTAGCTATGGTTCGGAAACAGCGCTAAATAAAACGGACTGTGAACGTAACTTAGTATGTTGCTGTTCAGGGGGAAAATTGTAAAACCGCTGTCAGACAGACTGATGTGTGTCGGTCTATCTGCAGCGGTTTTTTGTGGTGTTTTATTTTATGATACCGGGGTCTCAAGGTCTAAATGCCGTTGTGCTTACACAAAAAGGCATTTAACCTTGAGACCCTGATATCATTTTATACCGGTCGGGCATAAAAACGGGGTATTTTATGTGCGGCCGGTATGGGCAGGGCAGAGGTATTGTAACGTTTGGCCCTGTTTTTTATTTATCTGCTGATACGATACTTACTGGCAGCAGCTGCAGGCTTTTGCGACTTTTACGGTACATACCTTGTACTCTGGTGTACTGGAAATGGAATCCAGTGCGTCACTTGTCAGCCAGTTTGCTCCGCCTTCTACGTAATGGAACGGCATCCAGCATTCGCCCTTATTGGTCTTGCCTGATACACGTGCCTGAGAAACAATTTCACCTCGGCGGGATGCAACTGTTACCTTATCGCCATCCTGAATACCAAGTGCGTTCGCATCTTCGGTGTTCAGTTCGATGAAGGATTCACCAGCCAGCTGGTTGATTCCTTCTGTCTTGTCGGTCATAGCACATGCATTGTAATGATACAGAATACGTCCTGTCATCATGATCAGCGGATATTCTTCATCCGGAATTTCCATGGACGGTACATATTCAGCAGGACGGAAGTAACCCAGTCCTCTTGAGAACTTGCCAACATGCATGATCGGTGTGCCAGGATGTTCTTTGCTGGTACAAGGCCACTGAAGACCTTTTCCGCCTACTTCTTCGCTGTCGAGACGTTCATGGCTGATACCTGCGAAGGAAGGAGTTACAGATGCGATTTCATCCATAATTTCTGCTGCTGTCAAGTGAGGCTGTGCATAACCCATGCGGTTCATGATCTCTGTAAAGATTTCTGTGTCAAGCTTGGTATCGCCAGCTATCTCAACTGCCTTGCGGACTCTCTGTACACGACGTTCTGTATTGGAGAAGGTACCTTCCTTCTCTGCGTAGGAACGGCCGGGCAGGATAACATCTGCAAGTTTAGCTGTTTCTGTCATAAATAATTCATCAATAACAAAGAAGTCCAGCGCTTCCAGACACTTAATTACATGATGAGTATTGGGGTCAGTACGAACCGGATCTTCACCGAAGATAAACAGACCCTTTAATTCGCCGGTCAGCATCTTAGGGAAGCAGTCGGTTGCCTTGGTACCTTCGTTGTGGTTCAGGGTAACACCCCATGCTTTTTCAAATTTCTCCATAACATCAGGGTTTGTAACCTTCTGATATCCGGGGAAAGTATTCGGCTGAGCGCCCATATCGCAGGCACCCTGTACATTGTTCTGTCCACGAATCGGGTTTACACCACAGCCGGGACGACCTAATTTACCTACCATCATGGCCATATTGGACATAGACATAACGCCTTCTGTACCGGTATGATGTTCTGTTACACCCAGACAGTACATGATCGGAGCTTTGTCAGCTGTAGCATACAGACGTGCCGCTGCTCTCAGATCATCTGCGCTGATATTACAGATTTCTGCTACCTTTTCAGGAGTATAGGCCTTAACGGTTTCTTTCATTGCTTCAAAATTCTCGGTTCTTTCATCGATAAACTGCTGATTGATCAGACCCTCTTCGATGAATACGTTCATCATGCCATTTGCAAATGCAACGTTTGTACCGGGTTTTAATTTCAGGTGGATATCGGCTTTCAAAGCAAGACCGGTATCACGGGGATCAACGACGATTAATTTAGCGCCTCTTGCGACAGCCTGACGAACCTGCATACCTATAACAGGATGTGCATGTTCCGGATTAGAACCTACCAGCAAGATGACGTCTGATTCCTGAGTAATATCAGCAATCGTATTTGTCATTGCTCCAGAGCCAAGCGTAGTTGCCAAACCGGCAACGGTGGGAGCGTGTCAAACACGGGCACAGTTATCCGTGTTATTGCTCTGGAAAACTGTTCTTACCATCTTCTGAAGCATGTAAATATCTTCATTGGTGGATCTTGAACAAGCAAAACCGGCCAGTGCCTCACCTCCGTAATTATTTTTAATCTCTGTAAATTTGGATGCTACCAGATCCAGTGCTTCATCCCAGCTTGCTGCTTCAAATTCGCCTGTTTCCTTATTCTTGATCAGAGGTGTTCTGATACGTTCGGGAGAATCTACGAAATCAAAGGAACCGCTGCGGCCTTTTACGCAAAGGAGACCTTTGTTGGAAGGGCCGTCTGCTGCTTCAACATCCACAATTTTGTTGTCTTTTACCACCAGATAATACTGACAGCCTGTTGCACAGTGAGGACAGGTTGTAAGTACTTTTTTGGTAACGTCCCAGGGTCTGTATTCTTTGCGTCTCTTCATGGTTAATGCACCTGTAGGACATGCCTGAACACAGTTACCGCAGGATTCACAGTTGGTGTCAACCCAGTCCATGCCAAAAGAGGTACCGATCGTTGCGGCAAAGCCTCTCTTTGTAGTATCGATTGCTCCGCGGCCAACTACCTTGTGACAGGTGTTAACACAGCGATGGCACATAATACACAGGTTAGGGTCATACGTAAAGAAGGGATTGCTGTCGTCAATCGGTTTTTCAACGCGCTCGCCTTCAAATGAGGAAGTTTCTACTCCATACTCCCAGCAATACTGCTGTAATTTACAGTCACCATTTGCCTTACAGGAGAAGCAGTTTGTTTTATGATTGGATAATAAGAGCTCCAGAATGCCTTTGCGGGCTGCTATTACACGTTCGCTCTTCGTAAATACAACGTTGCCATCTGCTGCGGGGAAAGAACATGCTGTTACGAGCTTGGGCATGCCCTGAATTTCCACCATACACATACGGCAGGATGCTTCCGGGAACAAATCCTTGATATAACATAATGTGGGAATTTCCACTCCGGCTTTTTCTGCAGCCTGCAGAATCGTTGAACCAGGCTCAACCTGAACGGTAATTCCATCTACGGTTACGTTTATCATGAATTTTCCTCCTTTCTTGTTTTTTTAATCATTTCGTATCTGTTCAAACTTTCTGCATTCAAACTTTCTGTGTTCAAACTTCCTGAAGTCTTTACAGATACATAAATCACTATATGTAAAAGTCGTTTATTTCTTGTAAACAGCGTCTTTCTTACATTTTTCCATACATACGCCGCACTTCA
>JAUNPP010000026.1 GCA_030536685.1 Lachnospiraceae bacterium | reverse complement strand
GGCATCCAGCAGGGCATCCAACGTGGTGGAAAACAGGAATTATGCAGCAGCATTATTGATTTTTTGCAGGATAACGGAAATATTTCCCATGGAACCCGAGAGAAAATCGAATCTGTAACTGATTTTTCTCTGCTGAAAAAATGGCTGAAGATTGCGGCTCATTCTACTTCTGAGGAAGATTTTCTATCCAAAATTGATACCCTCAGTGCACAGGTGGACGCACGCCCCGAAGAAAACTAAACCTTCAAAGACTGCGGAGGATTTTCCTGTAGAAATCCTCTCGCAGTCTTTGAATCTGTCTGAACTGTTCAAGAATGCCGATGGCATTCTTGCTTTGAGCGGCTGACTTATCAGCTATGCTGACACCATCCATCCGATTTCTTTCATGCTTTCGGCTTACCATCCAGCATGATTTTTACAATTTCCTTATCTGTCTGGCGCATGCCGTCTCTTCCCAGACGTCCGACATTCTGAATCGTAGCTTCCACTCCATTTGTTACAATTCCGTCCCCGCATTTAAATTCCTGATGATTCATATACATATGATAGCCCAGAATACCGGCTTCCACACTGGAAGCAATTTTGGCAGCGCAGGAAGGCTTTGCACCATCGCAAATAATCCCGGATACAATAGCAAGAGAATTTACCAATGTATGAGATAACTCTTTAAAGCCTCCGCCCTGCAGATATGCGATCCCACAACCAGCTGCACATCCGGCACTGACAGCTCCGCAGTATGCGGAAAGTCTTCCGATTCCTGTTTTTTCATGAACTGCAATCAAATTGGAAACAACCAATGCACGATAAAGCTTTTCCTTAGGAACAAACAGCTCCTTTGCATATTCAATGACCGGAACCGAAACCGTGATTCCCTGATTTCCGCTTCCTGAATTGATCACAACCGGCAATTCACAGCCGCTCATCCGCGCATCTGAACCGGCGGCTGCCTTTGCAATTGCACGGTTCCGTACATCATATCCGTAAAATTTTAAAAATGTGGATCCAATATTAGCTCCGTAATTCCCAAGAAGTCCTTCTTCCGCTATCAGCGAATTGTACTGAATCTGACGGTCAAGCACCGGCTTTACATCTTCAATCTGACAGGTATCTGCAAATTCTATGATATCCAGCATGTTTAACAGGGTTTTATCCGCCAGACCTGCTTCCACCGGGACTTCACAGGTATTCTGTTCTTCCGGCTTGCGTACATCTGCCTCGTACAGAATTTCCCCATTTTTTTCAATCAATACAATATTGGTGTGATACTGACAAATACGCACCCTGGCTATTTCATTTTCATAAAATAATGTGATCATAATATCAAAAATCATTCCGTTATCAATCGAAGCCACTGTAATCGGCACTCTCTCAAGAAATTCCTTCATTTCTGTTTTCTGTTCTGCAGTTATTTCCGAAATCACCTCCAGCAGCTTATCTGCGCGGCCTCCTACAATACCAGCGGCTGCGGCTGCTTCAATTCCCTTCAGCCCACCGGTATTCGGAACCACTACGCTCTTTACATTTTTAATGATATTATCGCTGACGCCGATTTCTACCCGATCCGGCTGATTTCCCAGCACGTCTCTTGCTTTTGCAGCTGCATAAGCAATCGCAATCGGTTCCGTGCATCCCATAGCCGGCACCAGCTCCTCTTTTAGAATCTGAACATACGTTATATATCTTTTATCTGTTCTTTCCATTGTTTTCTCACCCGTCCCTTTGTAAATTTTATCTTCAGCTTTCTGCGAAAATCGCCGATATAATTATGAAATCTGTCTTATTTCACACTTATTTACACAATATCTTAACATAACTTTCTGTTTTATGCGAACAGAAATAGTGTTTCTGTTCACGCGATTATTATGAAAATGTGTGAAAGCTCCATTTGTGTGAAAGCTCCATTACAGTACGATCCTGTTCGGGGACGCGCTCCCGCTCTGATCGAACGCAACGGAACTAAACTCTCGAACTGTCTTTCAGACAGCCCGATCGTTAAGTACCGGCGTTCTCTAAGGTCCCTTTCACAGGATCGTACTGTAATTCCGCTGCCGTAGTTTTGCAGCAGAGTTCAACAGGGGCTTTTAACCGCAACATTATGACATTGGGCTGTGAACAGTAATGTAATAATCACGGCAATAATAAATATGTCTAATCACAGCAATAGTAAATATATCTTGACATCTGTGTCTATACGTGATAGACTGTTGTTGTCTATATGATATAGACACACCGTTTATTGGAGGTTCTTTAACATTCCATTTTACATTAAAGGAGGATTTTGGTTTTTATGGAAGACTATACATTAGGAGCTATTGAGGGCCGATTTGCCGATATCATCTGGGAGCATGCGCCGCTTACCACAGGTGAACTGATCCAATTGGCAGAACAGGAGCTTGGCTGGAAACGTACCACTACTTATACCGTTTTGAAAAAACTAAACAAACGCGGAATTTTTGAGAACAAAAATGGTACTGTGATAACTCTTATTTCCAAAAGTGATTTCTACGCACGTCAGAGCGAATATTATATAGAACACTCCTTTCACGGCTCACTGCCTGGATTTCTGACTGCTTTTACTTCTCGCAGAAAACTGAGCGAAAAAGAGATTGAAAAACTGCAGCAGATTATTGACGAAAACAAATAATAAAATCAACTGCGGCACAGCCGCTCTTATATTAACGAGGTTTTTGTGCAGGAATTAAGGAGGCTTTTATGCAGGAATTTCTGATTCAATTATGGAATATGAGCTGTCAGGCGGGAATCGCTATCTGCATGGTTCTCATTGCACGACTGATTTTCTCCCTGATGAATATTCCCCGCAAATTTTCATATACACTGTGGATCATTCCATTTTTCAGACTGGTATGTCCCAGGAGTCTGAAAAGCCCGTTCAGTATCTTTTCTTATTGGAATCCGGCTGATACTTCAAAGTATTTAGGGGTTTCAACCCCTTCAGGCTTGTCAGGACTTTCCCAAACACAGCTTTCCGATTTCAACTCTCTGTCTCAGGATGGATTCAGCCTTTTTACTGCCGGACTTTCAATCCCTTCAAATACAGGTGAATCAACGGCTGATTTTTCAGCTTTTTCGGTCAGGAATTCGGTTTCTGCTGCCTCAACAGCTTCTGCTGCCGGCGCTTTCGATACGGAAACTGCTGTCTTTGCAATCTGGCTCGCTATTTTGCTGCTTCTTCTATTGTACAATATATTTTCCTGCTTCCAATTGAAGAAAAAACTGACCTGCAGTATCTGTATCCGTAAAAATATTTATCTGGCTGATGCAATCGACACCCCTTTCGTTTTCGGTCTGCTCCATCCAACTATTTATCTGCCTTCCCGTATACAGGCGAATCAGATGAATTACGCGATCTTGCATGAACAGATCCATATCAGAAGAAAAGATTACTTCATTAAATTTCTTGCGTTTTTTATCACCTGTAGCCACTGGTTCAACCCGCTTGCATGGATTGCATTTTTTGCGCTGGAAAGAGATATGGAAATGTCCTGTGATGAAGCGGTTATCGAGCAGCTGGGGGTAAACTGCCGTGAGGCTTACGCATCCGCATTACTGACACTTACTGCCGGAAAAAGACGTTTCAGCGCTCTTCCTCCGGCTTTTGGAAAAAATGACACAAAAAGGAGGATTACCCATATTATGAAACAGAAAAAAACTCTCACAGCAGCACTCATTGCAGCTGTCTCAATCTGCATCATTCTGGCGGCATTTTTACTGACTGATTCCCCAAACAGTAACATGGGCGCCAATGATTCTCAAACTACAGCTCATACTCCCTCAGACAATCCAAACAATACGGATGATTCCTCGGACTCCCAGACCGATACTTCCCTTAAAAATCCGTCTGCTGAGATTATTCCTGTCACATCTCCATCCCTTTCTCCTGATACGAATCTGGGTGCCGACGGTCCTCAGCTTTATTACGCTGACCACCAGACCATTATTTTTCACGGTTACTTCGGATTATTTGTCTATTCTCTGAAAGAACAGAAAATACTCCGTGCCGTCGATACCGCTTCGATCGGCTGCAATGCGACTCAGGGAGATTCCTTCTGTGAAGTTCAGGTCGCTGCCGATGGATCTGCAGTTTACATGCACCCGATTGATCAGGAATATATGTATGTCTATGATATAGCCAAAAACCAGTTGTCCCGCCAAAAATATAATCTGGATGGAATCAAATTATTTAAAAACCTTGAAATGCCTGATGAGCTTCCTAAAGACAGCTTTCACTCCCAGGCGGTTGTTTTTCATCAGAAAAGTCCTGAGATGGACTATTACGGCTATCTGACAATAACCGGGGACTGGAAGCTAAAAAATCTGCATTATGTAGAAAGTGACATGGTTTTTCAGATTTTCCGCACCTTGCCGAAATCCACGGAAAAAGACCTGCAGAAACAGCTTTTAAACTCCGGTCTCTATGCCATGGAGGTAAAAAAAGTTTCCGCCACCGGTCTTTCTGCCATTCTGTATAATCATTCCGATCAGGAAATCGTTTACGGTGAAGATTATCAGCTCTCCCGACTGGAAAACGGCAAATGGGTCGGACTTCCCTACATAATCGAAAACTGGGGCTTTAACGACATTGCCTGTCTCATCAGCCCCAGGCAAAGCTCCAAACAGGACATTGACTGGGAATGGCTCTATGGAAAACTGCCTAAAGGCACTTACCAGCTGACCAAAACGGTTTACGTTCCCCAAAATAAAGAAACAGCAGCTTCCAACGGCAATACATCCAACGGCAGTACTTCCATCAGTATACCTCTCGCTGTAACTTTTTCAATATCATAACACGATAAACGCATGATTTTTCAGTGTCCGTTGATTTTTTAAAATCCAGTGGTATTTATTATATTTTCTGATAAAATGATATCAGGGTCAAAAGCTTTAACTATCTTTTGCCCCTGGTATCATAAAATAATTACCTTAAATAATCTGTATTGGAATTTTCCTGCCTTAGCTGCGGGGAATATCAATCAATAAATACCAGATACGGGAGGATAAAGTTTGAAGCACAACACAAAAAAAGCTGCCCTGAAGGCAGCTTTTCCCTATACCCTGCCCATCTGCGCAGGATTTCTTTTTCTTGGAACAGCTTATGGCATCTATATGCGCGTTTCCGGTTTTCCGGCCGTCTATCCAATGATTATGAGTTTAACCATCTTTGCCGGCTCTATGGAATTTGTAACAGTCAATCTTCTTCTGGGCGCATTCAATCCGATAGGTGCGTTGTTTCTTACACTCATGGTAAATGCCAGACATCTGTTTTACGGCATTTCCATGCTCGAAAAATACAAAAATACCGGCTGGAAAAAATGGTATCTGATTTTCGGCATGTGTGATGAATCCTTTTCCATCAACGTGTCGGTCGATGCACCGCAGGGAGTGGACAGGGGCTGGTTTATGTTCTTTGTCACACTCTTAAATCAGCTTTACTGGTTTGCCGGTGCAACCCTCGGCGGTCTGTTTGGCAATCTGATTCAATTTAACGCCGAAGGCCTGGAATTTGTCATGACTGCTCTGCTGGTTGTCATTTTCCTCGACCAGTGGATGAAGGAAACTCAGCATTACAGCTCTCTAATCGGTATCGGCTGCACAATTTTTGCACTGTTCCTATTCGGAAGCTCCAATTTCCTGATTCCGTCTATGCTTTTTATTCTGGCAATTTTAACGATATTTCGCAATCCCATCGAAAAGGCAGGTGAAACCACATGAATCTGACACAACGCATTATTACCATTTTAATGGTAGTTCTGGGAACAATGGCGACCCGTTTTCTGCCGTTTCTGATATTCGGCTCCGAAAAGCCGACCCCTGCCCTCATACAGACACTGGGGAAAATCCTTCCCTCAGCAGCACTTGGAATGCTGGCCGTCTACTGTTTTAAAGACGTGTCCTTTTCCACCGGTTCCCATGGACTCCCGGAGATCATCAGCCTGATCCTGATTATTTTTATCCACAGCTGGAAGAAAAATATGCTGTTGTCAATCTCTGCAGGAACGATCTGCTATATGCTGCTGGTTCAGATGGTGTTTTAACGGATTTTCTGCTTTTTTCTTATCGAGTTCTGCAAAAAATCCTGCGAGCAATGTACCGGAAATCGAATGCCATACACAGGAAACAGCGCAGATAACTGCTGATTCCGGTGTATTTGCAAACTGTGCTGAGGTTGTTGCCAGATTCGTAGCAAGTCCCGCATTCTGCATGCCGACTTCAATGGAAATTGTACGTTTCTTGGCAACGCTCATACCGGTTAATTTACCCGCACCATATCCCAGAAGATAGCCGAGACCATTATGAAGCAGTACCGCTGCAAAAATCACAACTCCTGATGTGAAAAATTTTGTACCCTGGGAAGAGATTACGCCTCCAACTACGCAGGCAAGCCCAAGTACAGCAATCCCCGGCATGATTTTCTGAATCTCCTGAAATGTCTTTTTCGCACCAAACAGATAATTGATCACAAAACCAATCGCAATCGGAATAATAACCGTTTCAATAATCGATACAAACATCGGCAGTCCCTTGATGGAAATGGTTGCTCCGCTTGCCAGCAGAGATACCATTAAAGGCGTCATAAGAGGAGACAGCAGAGTAGAAACCGTTGTCATTCCAACGGAAAATGCCACATCACCTCCGCAAAGATAGGACATGATATTGGAAGATACTCCGCCGGGGCAGCAGCCAACCAAAATCAATCCAAGTGCAATCGCATCGGGCAGATGCAGCGCCTTTGTCAGAGCAAATGCCAGAAACGGCATGATCAGATACTGCGCTGCTGCTCCGATACAGATATCAAACGGTCTCTGTGCAAGAATTTTAAAATCCTGTGTCGTCAGCGTAAGTCCCATGCTGAACATGATCACACCCAGAATAATCGACTGACTCGTAAATCTATTTCCCACCGGATCTGTAAACAGCTGAAAATTCACCCACTGCATCAAAATCGGCGCCAAAAATGTGACCACCGCAATTGCAATTACCACGATCGACGTGTAATTGGATAAAAACTTACTTACTTTTTGTAATGCCTTCATTACTCTTTCCTCCCTGGATTCCATCCGTTAAGCTATTCACCGAAAAAAAAGAATCCCTTTCAGAATCCATCTGAAAGGGACGAATATGATCCGCGTTACCACCCTGCTTTTGCGGATAAAACTGGTCTGTCCGCAACACTCAATATACTTCATATATCTTCCCTTTAACGGGGGATTCCGGCGCGGCCTACTGCTGTTTCAGCCTGCATCTCAGAGATGATATCTATATTCTTCGATACACCCGTTCGCACCAACCACAGGTTCTCTGTACTATCTGCCCAAATATAGCCTTGTTCTCTTCCATGAATTTCGGTGATTTTTTATAAATTCGCTCTTTATTATAAAACGATTTTTTCAAAAGTCAAGTTGCGAATTTAACCGATACACATGACAAATTTAATCATCCTCTGTTCAGAATTTCATGACAGTAAAGAACAGAAAAAAACAGCAAACAGTCTATGATACAAGTCTGTAAGGGGCGTATTGGTGCTGAAAGCACCCCTTAGCCCCGACCAGACTTCGTATCATAGACTGCTTGCGTCCCCTGGACAACCCTACTGTCCAGAAATCTCTGACCAGTAACCGACTTCCTTTTCAAAAATCCGGTTCAGACAGTATTCATGCAGCAGCGCGACGATCGAGCCTCCTGCCAGAAACGTAAGCCACATGCCGATTGCCCAGATACGCCCTGCGAAAAACACGATCAGTATCCACAGCGTCATGTACAGCGTTCTGGCAAGATACTTAAAAGCCAGAACTCCCGCGTTGCGAAGAGTCATTTTCCATGAAGTGTCCATTCTGGCAATCAACGGAAACAGATAGATCAAGAAAAACAGATAAACCGCTCCCAGAGCAAATACCATCCCTTTCATAAAAGAAGGAATCGTCCCCAACAGCTGCGACCAGAAGCGGTAATCTGCCGCAATCCCAATTCCAATCACCAGAGCCGGAATCCACATGCGGGTCGCCTGAGCAAATTTCTGCTTAAATACCTTTAAAAACGGCTGCAGAATATATCCGTCCTCACCCGCCGCGATCCGCGAAGCCACATGATGAAGCGCACAGGTGGAAGCTCCGATCGTAATAACCGGGATACAGAATATCATCCAGATAAAATTTAATTTTATCAGATCGATACATTTTTCAACTGCATTAAAAAGTTTATTATCTGAACTGAATATATTTTCCATAAACTCCCCCCTGAGTACATTTTGACAGGATTGCTGTATCATTTAAAATTCCACCGGCATTCTCACTGTGGTTAACCTTTGATACCGACAGACGCAGCATAACCTCTGTCAGATTATTCTTTCAAATGATTTAGATTAACCCTTAATACCGGTAGACGCGATACCTTCTACATACTGCTTCTGCAGCAGGATGAACATAACCAGCATGGGAACCGCAGAGATAACCAGCGATGCCATGATCGGCCCATACTGAATCGGCTGGGAACCGAAAAATGTCTGAATTGCCAGCTGAATCGTTCTCTTTTCCTCTCCTGTTACAACCAGCAGAGGCCACATAAAGTCATTCCAGTGCGATACGAAATCCAGAATAAATACAGTTGCATATACAGTTCCGGAAATCGGCATAACGATCTTAAAGAATGTTTTGATCGGGCCGCAGCCATCAATGGAAGCAGCCTCCAAAAGTTCATTCGGCACATCGAGGAAGAACTGACGGAACATGTAAATACTGAAGCATTTTGCAATAAACGGAACGATCAGACTTGCCCATTCATTTGTCCAGCCCAGATCCGCAACAATTTTGTATAACGGCAGCATAATTGCTTCCATCGGGAATACCATCAGACTGATGATCAGTGTCAGCAGAATACCGCGTCCCTTAAATTCAAATTTAGCAAGCGCATATCCGCATAAGGAGTTCACGATCAGATCCAGTACAATGATGATGATAACATAAAATAAACTGTTTCCGATAAATTTCCACATATTGATCCGCTCAAATACAGCCAGGTAGTTGGAAAGAGACGCACCTGTCGGAAGAAATGTGCTTAATGAATTCATTCCCTTAAAAATGCCGGATTCCGGTTTCAGGGAAGCGGAAATCATCCAGATCAACGGAGACACAAAAATAAGTGCGATAATTGTATTTCCCAGGTAAAAAGCAACATTACCCAGAATTTTACCCTGCTTCTGTGACATAAAACCGACCTCCTATTCGTTATCAATCAGCCGCTTCATACTAAGCGACATTGCTACTACAATTACGAAGAAAACTGCTGCAATCGCGCAGGCATATCCAAAGTTTCTGCTCTGGAAGCCCTGTTCATAAATATAGTAAACCAGTGTTCTTGTAGAATCCTGAGGACCGCCCTTTGTCATAACGTAAGGCTGTGTAAACAGCTTCATCGCCTGAATCATGGTAATCATAATAACGTATTTGATAATATTTTTCAGACCGGGAAGCGTTACATACAAAAACTGTTTCAGCTTGCCCGCGCCATCAATAGAAGCTGCCTCATACTGCTCTGTCGGGATTCCCTGAAGTCCAGCCAGGAAAATCATCATCTGATAACCTGCGCCCTGCCATGCAGACATGAAAATAATTGAATTCATAGCAGTTTTGGGATCATTTAAGAATCCATTTGCAGAAAAACCAAGCTTAACCAGAAAAGCGTTTAATAAACCGGTATCCGGATTCGGATTGTAAAGCACCGTCCAAAGGATTGCAATAACTACCATTGAAGTGACCTGAGGACTGAAATACGCTGCACGGAAAATGGAAACGCCTTTTCTTCTGGAAGAAATCAACAGTGCCAGTCCCAATGCAAGCGCAGTCTGGAACGGAACTACAATCAAAGTAAAATAAATTGTGTTCCAGGTCGCCTTAAAAAAGTCTTTATCGGAAAACAGATCAATAAAGTTTTCCAGCCCGTTAAATGAAATCTGATCGGGACGCATAATATTGTAATCCGTGAATGCATAACGCACTGTGGATAATGCCGGAAGAATCAAAAATGCAAACAGAAGCACAACTGCCGGTAAAATAAACACATACGCTGCAATTTTCTCACTTTTTTTCTTAATAACTCTTTGCTTCATTTACTGACCTCCTGAGAAAGCGGACAGAACCGCAGAAAGCCGTTCTGCCCGCATTGTGTCAACTCAAAGCTACGTATTTTCTTTTTTCTTAAAGTCTATTTTGCGTAGTTTTTCTCGTAATCTTCATCAAAATCTGCTGCCAGTTCATCCAGCGCTTCCTTTACGTCAACACCTGTGAAGATGTTCATCATAGCTTCTGAGAAGCCAGGAGATAATACAGTATAGGAAGGTGTTCTCGGTCTGGGATGACCGGTTTCAAGAGACTGTTCTTTGAATAAAGAACGGGGATACGTATCATACTCTGTCAGTGTTTCATAGCTGGAAGCTCTGGTAGGAAGCTTTGCAATTGCTTTTGCATAGCTTGTTACGTTATCCTTGCTCAGAAGGAAGTTCATGACTTCTTTTGCAGCATCAGCATTTTCACAGTCTTTTGTTACACATGCTGCCCAGTCGCCGGTAGGAGATACATGAGTACCTGTTTTATCGGAAACAGGGAAATACGTAACGCCCCAGTTCATATCCGGATATTCGTTGGTCAGAGTTGCAACTTCCCATGCACCGCCGAGCATGGTAGCTGCTTTGCCGTTATGGAACTCCTTCTGGATCGGATCGATATTGGCATATCCTTCTTCGATCAGACTCTTTAAGAAAGTGGCTGCTTCAATACCGGCTTCGCTGTTTACATAGCCATCTGCCTTCGCGCCATCTTCACTTACAAAGTCGGTTCCGTTGGAAATCCAGAACTGTTCCAGTACGTAGGGAAGACCTTCACCCTGGTCCATGATAATGTTTGTACCAACTACGCCGTCTTTTGTCAGTTTCTTTGCAACTTCCTTAAACTCAGACCATGTCCATGCATCTTCCAGCTTATCGGGTACTTTAATGCCGGCTGCATCTGTCATATCTTTGTTGTAGAACAAAGCTACAGAACTCTCGGTTGCGCCAAGTGCATACAGTTCATCGTTGTAGGTTCCCTGAACTTTAATGGAATCTACAAAATCATTCATATCTTCTTCAGAAAAGAAGTCTGTGATAGGGGTAATAATACCGTTTGCTGCATAATTGGCTACATTGGGGCCATCCACGTAAAGGATGTCGGGCAGATCATTGGAGGTTAAAGCTGCGTTAATCTTATCCTCATATGCATAGGAATCTGCGCGGACAATTGCTTCTCTGGAAAGTTCAATCTTTCCTTCGTGAGCCTTGTTGAATTCCTCGATTTTCTTTACCCACCACTCCTCAATAGCGGGTTCATCCGTAGGACTCCAAATGCTGATTTTCTGCACTCCGTCAGAGCTTCCCTCTTTTTTGGAGCTTTTTCCACAGCCGGATAAGAGTGTTGCAGCCATAGAAGCTGCCAGCAACGTGCAAACTACCTGTTTCTTCATAATTTTTCTCCTTTTTCTTTTTATTTTTTACCAGATTGATTTCATTGTGCAGATTTCAATCTGAGAAAATTCTTCCGGTTTGGCAGCCTTCAGTTCAAACACACCTTCCTTTTTCGTGTTATAAAAAAGCTTGGTGCCTGCGGCTTCCCCGTGATTTAAGTAAACTTCAACTACTCTTCTATCTACAAAAATTTCAATATATCGAACGGCTTCTGCATCTGCAGGAAAACCGATTTTCTCACTGGCAGTACCAATTGTCCTAAGAGACACGATTTGGTTTTCGCGAACCAGCAAAATCTCCTTTTCCCCGTCTTTACCAAGCAGTAATCGGAAATCCGAATCACCATTTAAAACAAGCTTTGCAAAATAACTGTTTCCGCGGATATCTGAAATCGAAATTTCTTTTCCTTTTTCACTGCAGATCGTCTCATCCAGCAGACTGTAAACCTCTGAAACCGGTTCCATGCAGAGCACATTTTTGCGCACATGCATCTCTCTGGGAAGAGTCATGCTTCCATAAGCTCCATTTTCGATCACCACATGCTCCTGATAGAAATCGGAAACCCAGCCGAAGCAGATTCGTCTGCCTTCGTGCTCAAAGCTCTGCATTGCATAACAGTTGCTTCCGAAATCAAACCAGCCGCTGCTCTGGATTTCAAATTTTCCATCCTTCCAGTCACCGATATAGGTACGGGACATCTGATAACGTCCGTTTTCATCGTAATGCTCCATCCACGCGCCTGCTGCCACATATTTTCCATCCAGCTCATAAAAATCAGGACATTCAAAGCAGCGGACTCCGTTCTGCTGTTCAATCAGCAGCGGTGAATCGTAGCTCCAGTGTTCCATATCCTCCGAGCGGTATAACAGAATTGCCGCCTTGCCGTTTATCGCGCTTCCCAGTACCATGTACCAGATATTACCAATCTTTAAAAGCTTAGGATCCCTGAAATCAGGTGTACATCCCTGCGGCTTTGTATCAATAATAGTAGTTTCCGGCTCAAAGTGAAGCAGATCGCGGCTTCTGGTCATCGTCTGTGTTTCAGTCACCTCTCTGCTGCCCTGAAGCAGTTCAAAATGTCTGGTCAGGTAAAATAAAACCTCATCCTCCAGAACAACCGCGCTTCCGGAAAAAGCGCCTCCTACAAATTCATCCGCATGCTCCAGAATACGTTCCTGAGGTTCAAATACAACCGGCAGATGCGTCCAATGAAGCAGATCCCTGCTCACCGCATGTCCCCAGTACATATTGTCCCACTTCTGATCATGGGGATTCAGCTGGTAAAACATATGGTAGTTTCCCTGATACCAGCAAAGACCGTTCGGGTCATTCATCCAGTTGACAAATGGTACAAAATGGTACTGTTCCCGATAGCAGGTATCGTAGTGTTCTGCCAGCCTGTCTTTTCCGACGTTTTCCAGATTATCATCCAGATAGCAGATTCCTTCCTCCATCAGATTTTCATTTCCACTCAGATAAGCCCAGGTGATCTTCGCGTCTGTCAGAAAAATCTCATAATCTGTATTCTGTTCCAGCGAAAATATCAGCCTTCTGTAATAGGAGCTTCCGGCATTCTGTTCCATCACAGCACCGTTTTGCCCCTTTACCGTTACCTTTCCGGCCTTATCTTTTATGGAAATTGCAAAGACTTCCAGCTGTGTGTACTGCATAGAATGTATCATTTTACTCTCCGTCCTTTCCTCTCCACTTATTTTATCGTGTATTTGTATATGTGGTACCCGTTCTATACGGACAATATAATGCATTTCTCCTATTATCTCAACTGTTTCTTTTTATTTTTTTGGCAAAATGAAAAAGACCTACGTTTGTTCTTGTATTTTTTAACAAACATAGGCCTTTATCTCACTAAAGTATCTAACTAATATACTGTTTTTTAGTTATTTTTTACAATTACTATTCTATTTTTTCGATTTTGCTTATTGAATAGTGGTTCCTCCATACTGCATTTCAACCTTGAGGATTTGTCTGTATGGAACAGTTTCCACTCCTTCAATGCGCTTTATGATGCTTTCCGCACAGCACTCTCCTAATAATTGTATATTTTGACGAACCGCAGTTACCGCAGGACGCACCATTCTGGTAATATTCATCGCATCAAAACCGACAATTTTAAATTCTTCGGGCACTTTTTTTCCCATTGCCGTAATCACATTCAAACAGGCGATCGCTGTATAATCCGAGCCGAAAGCACCATCCACGTCCGGATACAGACGCAGATATTCTTTTACAACCTTATAGTGTTCTTCATAAGTCAGATTGTTCCAGTCCATCACAGCTTCCACTACTTCAATATCATTTTTCGCCATGATGCTGTGAAAGGCGGTATGACGCTCATTGGCAAGAACGAATGGAGAGAGATTTGAAAGCTGAAGTACCTTTCTGCATCCGTTTTTGATCAGTACCTCGGCTGCCATCCTGCCTCCCATCGCATGATCGCTTCCAATAAGCGGAATTTCCGGTCCGAAATTCCGGTCAATTGATATGATAGGCTTTTTCCGTTTCAGATACTCATCCCCATCCAGTGAATGAGCAGCTGTTATAATCCCGTCCACCATGCTGCGGTCCAGCATATCCAGATAGTCCTTTTCCCGGTTGCTGATCCCAATCGTATTGCAGATCATGGTTTTATACCCTCTTTCATACAGAGCCGTTTCCATAACCCGGCACAGCCCTGCAAAAAACGGATGTTCCATATTCGGCACAATAATTCCGATAATCCCCGTGCGATTCCGAAACAGATTTCTTGCCAGTTCATTTGGAGTATACTCCAGCTCTTTCATTGCTGTCTCAATCTTTTTTTTCGCTTCCTCCGACACGTAACCTGTTCCATTTAATGCGCGCGATACCGTTCCCACACCGACACCGGCCTTCTTTGCCACATCTCGAATACTTGCCACTCGCTCCCTCTCCTTACTTTTCCTGTACAGGTTTGTTGTATGAAAAAAGGGGGTTTTCCATTCCCCCCTGATTCTTTATGATTACCTGTATATCATATCCTTTTTTCCGGAAATTGTCATCGACACTTCATACAAATTTTTCATACATGAAACTGGCAATATCTCCGATAGCTTTTCCGGCTTTAGTTACTCTGTATGCTTTTTTAGCTTCGCACGAATAAATACTAGGTTATATTCATAATTTTCCTTAAAAAAAGCTGCAAAAAAACGGAACTTTTTCGCCAAAGGTCAGATTGCCTTATCCTTCCACTTTCCTCTCCGGTAAAAGATTGCTGTAATAATTGCTCCGAGCACCCATGAACAAAGCAGTGAGATAAATACACACTCACAGCGTCCGTTGGGAAGCTCGGGAGTTCTGGTCAGCCAGGAAATCCCATATGCTACCGGCACACGGATCACAACCGTAGTAATCAGTGAAATCCACATGGGAGTCATCGTATCTCCGGCCCCGCGCATAACTCCGGATAAGCTCTGCGTTACCGCCATCGCAATATATCCGACCGCCAGAATCCACATCATACGCATACTCAGGTCTACCAGTTCTGCAGTCTCCGTAAAAATACCCATCAGATATTTGCCGAAAGTCAGAAGTACAACCGTAATAGATGCGGAAACAGCCATTGCAATCAGTGTTCCCTGTTTCGCACCCTCCGTAACACGATCATACTTTCTTGCACCTACGTTCTGACCCGCATAGGTAGTCATCGCCGTACCAAAAGAAAAATTCGGCATCATGGCAAATCCATCTACACGCATTACAATAACATTGGCAGCAATAAACGCCTCTCCGAAGCTGTTTGTCAGAGACTGCACAATGATCATAGCCATGGAAAATATAGCCTGTGTCAGACCGGAGGGCAGACCCAGACGGATGATCGTCATCGAATGTTTCCTGTCAAGCTTCATATAATGCAGCTTAAAGTCAAACACATCCTTCATATGAGCCAGTCTCCAGAAACAGAGAACTGCGGAAACAGCCTGCGCAATGGATGTCGCAAGCGCAACTCCCGCTACTCCCATCTCAAAAACAGCCACAAAAACCAGATCAAGAATAATATTCAGTATGGTAGCCACCATTAAATATAAAAGCGCAGATACGGAATCCCCCATACCTCTTAAAATACCGCTCAAAATATTGTAGTAAGCCATACCCGCAATTCCTACCATTAAAATGATCAGGTAGGAGGTACACCAGTCTATAATCGTATCCGGTGTGTTCAAAAGCTTTAATATCGGACGCACGATCCAGGGAGAACCCACCATCAGGATCAGCGATGCAATTGCCGTTAAAGCCACACAGCATCCGATCGTTCCCGATAATTCTTCTCTTCGCTTTGCCCCAAAATGCTGGGACACCATAATTCCCGCTCCTACTGATATTCCGATAAACAGGACCAGAAGCAGATTCAATAAAGGACCGGCGCTGCCCACCGCTGCCAGCGCATTGTCCCCTACGTATCTTCCCACAATAATACTGTCCACCGTATTGTACAGCTGCTGCGCAATATTGCCTATCAGCATGGGAATTGAAAAAGCGACGATACTTTTCCAGGGAGCGCCAACTGTCATATCCATCGGCGCAAATAATTTTTTCAACATAGTATTTCTCCTTATATACTCTCCAGTATACTCTCCAGAATGTACTTTCTGCGAGGTGTATTTTTCAGTATACCGTAACATACGTTCTGTGTATATATGAATTTACATTTTTTGTATTTTTCAGCACTTTATACAGTATTTTTGGTGAATTTTTACCTGTTCAGGACAAAACCCAGCCACATTAATGCGGCTGCTCTGCCGCGTCCTGCTTTGGTACCTGTTTGAAAAACCAGGCAGCAAAAAATACAGCAGCAAAACAGGAGAATACAAATGCAGCCGGCTGCGCTTCCTGAATTCCAGAAAGACCTCTGTATCTGGCAAGAAATAGCAGCGCCGGGATAAAAAACACACCGCTTCGCAGGGAAGAAAGCAGCGATGCGCTGAATTTCTGCCCGGTACTCTGCAGCAGCATCTCCGTCACCATACAAAAAGGAAGAAATAAAAGAGAAATACACTGCAGATGCAGCGCCCGCGTCCCGATTTTAATCACCACCGCATCATCACGGAAAATCTGAATCAGATCATCCGAACAGAGCATAACCGCCATAACCATTACGATCAGCATCCCCTCTGCAAGTAAAAAGGTAAAGCGAAACGCCTTTCGTACACGGCTGTACTTTCCGGCGCCGTAATTAAAACCGCTGACCGGCTGAAAGCCCTGTCCGATACCGATTACAATGGAAAATACAAACATCACGATTCGGGAGACAATACTCATCGCCGCAATCGCAGCGTCTCCGTAAACAGCTGCCTGCGCATTTAAAAGCACGGTAGCAAAGCTGTTCAGTCCCTGGCGCAGCATACTGGGAAGTCCGGTTTCCATAATATCCAGAATTTCCCGAAAATCATGCGTGATTCGTCTAAGAGAAAGACGGCACTCCGTTTTCCCGCGCAAAAACATACTAAGCAGAATGCAGAAGCTGATTACCTGTGATACTGCCGTAGAAAGGCCAGCTCCCGCAATTCCCATGTCAAAAACAAACATAAAAACAGGATCTCCGCAGATATTTAAAATCGCACCGGCAAGCAGACCGATCATCCCCAGAGAAGCCTTGCCTTCATACCGCAGAATATTATTGAGCACAAAGCTGGAAACCACAAATGGAGCCGCAGCAAGAATAAACGATATGTATTGTTCTGCAAACGGAGCAATCGTTCTGGTACTTCCAAGCAGCATTACCAGCGGATTCAGAAAGATAAATCCAATCATTTCAATCAGCGCACCACCAAAAAACGCCAGAAAAAAACCGGTAGAGGCAAATCTGCTGGCGCTTTCCGCATCCTTCATCCCCAGCTTACGGGAAAGAATACTTCCCGCTCCCTGTCCGAACATAAATCCTACCGCCTGCAGAATTGCCATAAAACCAAATACAATTCCCACCGCTCCGCTTGCGCTGTTGCCAAGCTGCCCTACAAATGCAGTATCCGCCATATTATAGAGATTGGTCACCAGCATACTGATAACCGTAGGAATCCCCAGCTGTATGATCAGAGCCGGAATCGGCATCTGTGTCATTTTTTCATATTGTGAAAGTGTTTGTTTTCTACATGTATTCATCTTATTTTCACAGATCCCGCTCCTGTACGCTTCACCCAGGAAGCTTTCTGTAACCTTTCTTAAAACTCATTTTCTGCAGCCTTTTTTAAACTCATTTTCTGTAGCTCTTTTTAAAACTCATATCTGCTGCCGCGCACATCCGAATACTGCCGTTTAAATTCTGCAAACAATTCTGCGTTTGTCGCATTGACGTATGGAGCTACATAAAAAATCCCCAGAATTCCTAACGTAAAAGTATTTAAAATGTTCCATCCGATAAAGGACAGATCAAGAATAAAAGCATTCCATTTTTCTCCACGCATCATTTCCTTGCTGATACGAAATGCATCTTCTCCCCTCATCTCCGGCGTATCTGCCAGAAGATAAGGAACCATACGATACTCATAAGACTTGATGATTCCCGGAATAACCAGTAAAAGCGACCATAGCGCAATATACAGATTTCTCAAAAACAGGGTTATCACAACCTCTGTATAATTCCCGTTCTGAAATGCATAAAACAATTTTCCCGGCTGAGCCGCTTCCATCGTATTTTCCATAAAGAAACGACAGCCTCCAACCTCCACGGGATTGATCAGAAAAATGCCTATTGCTATCCATATCAATGCCACAGTCAGCATAACCGGAAATGCTGCGACACCCAAAAGAGTCTGTAAAAAAACAGGCATTTCCAGAAACTGCGCCAGCAGATCAGAAACCTTTGTCTCTTCCAGCTGCAATTCTCCATCTGAAGGATACCAGGTTTCAGTCGTGGGATCATCCAAAAAGTTATTGTTTACAAAATTTTTAATATCTCCCACCGTATCCTGCCGCTCTCCTAAGTTGTAATCAAGTTTAAATCCACTTCCCTGTATCAGTAAAATTGAAAGAACAAACGCTACCAATACACATTTCCAGTAATTGCGCCTCACGGCAAATTTCGCTTTCCTTTTTAGTTCTGCTCTGCTCCACATAAAATTTCCTCCTGTCCGTAAAATCAAAACTGCGTTGTTTCATTTCTATTATACTCGATTTTTCAATTATTGTAAAAGAGAGAAAAAAATGGGAGGGACTGTTTGGGGTTCCGGGGCAGAAGAGTGGATGTCCAGGGGACGCAAACAGGTTATGATACGAAGTCTGGCCGGGGCTAGGGGGTGCTTCGCACCAATACGCCCCTTGCAGACTTGTATCATAACCTGTTTGCTGGTTTTTGTTAGTGTTTACTTTTTTTGTTTGTTTTTTTGCTGTGTAAACTACTCAACGTCTTTTAATGCTGCAAAATCTTCTTCTCCTGTACGGACCTTAACTACCTTCTGTACTTCATAGACAAAAATCTTGCCGTCGCCGATATGGCCGGTGTATAGAGCTTTCTTTGCAGTTTCAATTACTTTGTCGACTGATATATTTCCTACGATTACTTCCAGTTTTACTTTGGGAAGTACGTTAATGTCCATTTCAACACCACGGTAACGTTCGCCTGCGCCTTTCTGTATGCCGCAGCCCATAACCTGTGTTACGGTCATGCCGGTTACGCCCAGCTCATTCAGGGCTTTTTTCAGCGCTTCATAGCGACCGAGCTTTGCAATAACAGATACTTTATACATACCTGTAGGTGCACCTACATTTTCGCTTCTGGTTACCTTAACTGATGCTTCTTTCTGCTTTTCAGTTGCTTTGTCATATTCGCTTTCACCCAGATCTGTGTTAGCATTTACTTCCATGCCGGTGGAGAGGTCTGTGATGTTGAAGCCTGCATATGCGCTTACCAGACCATGTTCATGATAGTCAAGACCTTCGATTTCGACCTCAGCGGGAACACGAAGTCCGACCAGCTTGTCAATAACACGGAAAATAATGTTCATTGTGACAACAACCCATGCGATTACGGAAACAACGCCGAGACACTGTACTCCGAAGAAATAGAAGCCGCCGCCATAAAGCACGCCGCCATTTTCTGCAAACAGACCTGTCAGAATTGTACCGAGCGCACCACACACGCCGTGTACGGAAATTGCACCTACGGGATCATCGATTTTAACAACCTTATCAAAGAATTCTACTGCCAGTACCAGTGCGATACCTGCAAACAGACCGATGAAAAATGCGCCTGTTGTAGTTACCATATCACAGCCTGCTGTGATTGCTACCAGACCTGCAAGAGCACCGTTGAGTGACATCGAAACATCTGGTTTCTTATAACGAATCCATGTAAAAATCATAACTGTACAGGTTGCAACCGCTGCCGACATGTTCGTATTCATGAAAATACGGCTGGCTGCCAGCATGTTTTCATCTGTACTCATGGCAACTGTACTTGCACCGTTAAATCCAAACCAGCAGAACCACAGGATGAATACACCTAATGCTGCTGCCGTCAGGTTATGACCGGGAATTGCATGCGCTTTTCCGTCTTTGCTGTACTTGCCGATACGCGGGCCAAGGATTTTAGCGCCGACACAGGCTGCGGTACCACCTACCATATGTACTGCGGTACTTCCGGCAAAATCATGGAAGCCAAGCTGTGCCAGCCAGCCGCCGCCCCAGACCCAGTGACCGGAGATCGGATAAACGATCAGAGAAATCATTGCACTGTAGATACAGTACGCTTTAAAGTTTGTACGTTCTGCCATGGAACCGCTGACAATCGTTGCTGCTGTTGCGCAGAACACGGTCTGGAAGATCACATAGCACAGAACCGGTAATGTTCCAAAATCATAGCTGCCGCGGATAAAGGGATCAAATCCTCCAATCAGCGCTCCGCTGCCTCCAAACATAATACCAAAACCAATAAACCAGTATACGGGAGTACCGATACAGAAATCCATCAGGTTTTTCATAATGATATTACCTGTGTTTTTCGCACGGGTCATACCTGATTCACAAAGTGCGAAACCAGCCTGCATAAAAAATACAAGCGCGGCTCCTATCAAAGTCCAAATTACATCAACTGAAGCATACATAGACTGAACCTCCTCAAAAATATATGTTGATAGGTTCTTTTCCCGGAAAAAGAAAAAGGCACTGAGTTTTTTTATCTCAGCGCCTTTGCTTGATTGGGATTATAGCACGATTCTTATATTTGTCAATATGTTTTTCTTATTTTTTTGAAAATTTTTTTATGTTTTTTATGGTTTTTTAAGATTTTTTCTCTGTATCTGCGACTTATTACATTTCAAAAATCCACTTGATTCTTAAGTGAAACAGTAACAAAGTCATACGTTTATCGTGCACCGTTTACTTTTTGCTATATACAATGCGGACCTTATCTGTTACAATAGCAGGGATATTTTAAATACTAGGAGATTACTGTTTATGAATCAAAGAGAAACCCTCGGATCACGCCTGGGATTCATTTTGTTGTCCGCAGGCTGCGCCATCGGTATCGGAAACGTATGGAAATTCCCCTATATTACCGGTCAGTATGGCGGCGGTGCATTTGTCTTAATTTATTTATTCTTCCTGCTTGCCATGGGTGTCCCCATGATGACTCTGGAGTTTGCAATCGGACGTGCAAGCAGGAAAAGCCCGCTTCTTGCCTGTAAGGTTCTGGAAAAGCCCGGGCAGAAATGGCATTTGCATGGTTATATGGCCATGGCAGGCAATTATCTGCTGATGATGTTCTACACCACAGTCGCAGGCTGGATGCTGCATTATTTTTACTTAACTGCAAAAGGAACTTTTGACGGCATTTCCGTAACAGAAGTGGAAAATACCTTTTCAACTATGCTCACACAGCCGCAGATTATGACTTTCTGGATGATTTTTGTTGTCATCGTAGGATTTCTGATCTGCTCAATGGGTGTGCAAAAAGGTGTGGAAAAGGTTACCAAGGTTGTAATGATCGCACTGCTTTTGCTGATCGTACTGCTTGCTGTCCACAGCATAACGCTGAAAGGTGGAACCGATGGACTGAAGTTCTTCCTCCTTCCCGATTTCAAGCGGATGTACGATATCGGAATCGGCACAACCATTGTTGCAGCGATGAACCAGGCATTTTTCACATTAAGCCTTGGTATGGGCTCCATGGCAATCTTCGGAAGCTACATTGGCAAAGAACACTCCCTGTGCGGAGAATCTGTCCGTGTTGCGCTCCTTGATACCTTTGTTGCCATCGTATCAGGACTGATTATTTTCCCCGCCTGCTTCTCCTTCGGAGTTGATGCAAACAGCGGACCTGACTTGATCTTTATTACGCTGCCCAACATTTTCAACCACATGGCAGGAGGACGGATCTGGGGAAGTATGTTCTTCATTTTCATGGCGTTTGCAGCATTTTCAACTGTTATCGCCGTATTTGAAACCATCATTTCCTGCTGTATGGATTTAACCGGCTGCAGCCGTAAAAAAGCTGCTTTTGTCAATATCTTCCTGATGATCGTGCTCTCCCTTCCCTGTGTGCTCGGATTCAATATGCTCTCCGGCATTCAGCCTTTCGGAAAGGGCAGCAATCTGATGGATCTGGAAGATTTTCTGGTCAGCAACCTTGCGCTCCCGCTTGGCTCCCTGATCTATCTGCTTTTCTGCGTATCCCGCCGCGGATGGGGATGGAAAAACTTCAGTCAGGAGGCAAATACAGGAAAAGGTCTGAAGCTGCCGAACAAGCTGCGCTTTTATATGACCTGGATTCTTCCCTTTGTCATTATTATAATCTTCCTGATTGGAATTAAGGACAAATTCTTTTAAAAATATTTAAACACTTCACACTTTAACTATGAGAAGTGAAAAAGAAAAACGGCAGACGAAATCTCCATTCGCCTGCCGTTTTTCGGCCTGAAACCAAACCTCAGCCAAAGACCAGATACAATCCGGTCAGGTTTTTACTATCCAAACACAGAAATCCAAATACAGAAATATTCTATATTTTTAAGACTGCCATTCTCAAACCTTGAACCTTAACCTTATCAAATAACAAAAAGAATAACAAGACAACGAAAACCTTGAACCTATCAGGATTTTTTAAGTTTTTCTATTCTGCAAATTTCAGACAGATGGAGAAATAACAAAATACATAAAGATCATACAGCACATACAGTGCATGCAGTACATACAGCACATTACAGATCAATTTCCATCGTTTCGGTGCTATTGATCACATCCAGCGCAGTCTGCGCCTTTGACAGTTCATCCGAGATTCGCTGATAATCTTCCTTTGCCTTTGCAATGTCATAATTTGCATAATTATAATCAATAACAGCTGTACTTCCTCCCAACGCCTGTCTTTGCTTCGGAAGGCGGTTTTTCATCCGGTAAAGCTTCTGTTTCTGCTGGCTCAGCTGCGGAATATATACAAGCATCTGATCGATCGTCATATCAAATCCAGGTACCGTATGATTCACATTGAAAAGATTAATTATATGCTTTACTTTCCGTATTTTTGCCTCTATGGCAGCCAGCTGTTCCTGTACAGCATGATAATCATACTCCGGGCGCACAGACTCGACATCTTCTCCCAGAGAAGCAAAAAAGTAGCAGCTCTGCTGCTCCATATCCGCCAGCGCATCCTTTTCCTCATTTAACTTACGAAGCAGCTTTGCCGCCTCGGCAGATGTATAATTCATTAAAATTGCCCCCTTTCTATCAGATAAAAAAATTAAAATTTCCCTATCGTATAACGAAGTCTAATGCTGCATCGCCTCTATAATCCTCTGATTCATTATATTATAGGAGTTCCAAGCATCCTGCCCGGTTCGAATACCTGTATATGTAAATATTTCCCTTATCTTATTCATAATCTGTTCAGATGAAAATCCTGTTTTTTCTTTAATAACTTCATCCGTAATTGACACAATTTCATGAGCCGCCAGATTTCGAATTCTTGTTTCTACTTCTCTTAAATCCTGTGTCAGCATTTTCAGCTTTCCATTCTCTGATATTCTTTGAATCAAAGCATTCAAATGTATCGATGAAATCTCATTATATTTAAATTCCCCCTCATATTCTTGCTGTAATATCTGATCAATTTTTGTATCTTTTAATTTACGCCTGTCCCATCTTCTCACATTTTTCGCTGTTTTATATGTATAATTTTTCAGATCTATATGGCACTGCTTCTTCAAAATCACTTCAAGCAAATCCACAATCAAAGGTGTAATTCCTCGGATAAAATCAGCATATTCTCCTCTGCAAAACTTTATCTCCAATCCTAATGCATACTCAAACATTTTTCTATTATTACCTTCACGAACCGGCAAACAATTAAAATTATGCTTTTCCAGAATTTTATCTACTTTTTTAGAATCCAAAAGAACGCGACTTCCAGCCATTTCCAGTAAATCAAGATATTTGACCGTATACTCTGACGGCATTGTCTGTGCCACTGAAACAGCAGCCTGATAATCATAAACGGAAATATGTTTTTTTATAATTTCCTCATTTTTTATCATTGACAACGTAGGACATTTTACTTCCTGGCACCGATTTTCAAAGTTTTCACTATTATCTTCATTTAATTCCCATAAAGTTTCCACTTCATAGCCTATATGAGTATGTTCATTCATTTTTCGCATCGGAGTCACTACCTGAATTAATTTACATGGAAATTCTCCCAGTGTCTGCAATACCAGCAGCCCACTTTTCATTGCCGGTGTACCAGACGAAACATTTAACAGCAATGTATCTGTTTCATCCATACTATGACAAATTGATTCAATAATCCCTCTAAAATCCCGATAAAAATAATCAAAATCTTGAACTTCTTTTAACTTATCACGTTCAATAATCTCATATTGCATTTCACGTTTCTGAAGTTTTGCAAGACGATTCAGACAATAACGATATCTATCATCTTTCTTCTGATTCTCCAAGACTTCATAAGACATATATAATACAATCTTAGAAGGCTGGTATACTCTACAGATATGCAGCATTGAACCATCCCTATAATTTGATAATGAAATCGGATCAGTTCCTCCAACCGGTGAAAATAAAATTGTTTGATTCATTTCGCTCCTCCTGCTAATTTAAAAATTTCATTTGTCTTACATTTTAAATAATAATAACTTCTTCATTTTCTATAGACTCACTTACCCCAAATAAGCTGACTTCTCCATATCCGGTAATCCGATATACTCTTACGCTATCTTCGTCCTGACAAATACACTGTGGAATTTCAGCGATCAGCTTTCTGTATAAATTTTCTGATATAAATGCTTCAAAAGCAGACTTTTGAACCCGAAAACCATATCCATTCATCTTTTTAGCAAACGCCACTCTTCTTTTATTACTTACGATATCATAAATCACAAGAATGTATACCTTTTTCTCTTTTACTTCTTCTGTATTCCAAAAATAATTCTCCATCTGCAGCCACCTTATAACTATCGAATTTTAACAGGTTGATAAATTGCCGGATTTTCCTGCTCTATAGCTTTTACTAATTGATTTACCTGAAGATCCATTGCCCGGCGAAAATTCACACTATAATCTATATATGATAAATATTTATTTTTTGTTCTGAATTTATTCTCCAGTTTCCTGATATAGATTTTAAATCCATCTTTCGTAAGATAAACTCCTGGATTCTCCAAGTCTATATAAAAATCCTCTTTACATAATTCATGTCCGTTTAACAAACTTAACGCAGTCGAATCAATTAACACTGCTCTCCATTCTTCCATTAAATCACTTGCTAAAGTCGGATGTTTTTCCCGGTCTTTATGCATCATTCCAAAATAAGGGTTTAATCCTTTTGCTTCCAATTTCCCATATAATTCATTTAAAATAATCGAATACCCCAAGCTAATCAAAGAATTAAAAGGATCAAGCGGAGGACGGCGTGTTCTGCCTTTAAATGCAAAATCCTGATTGATCAAGTTCCCCAATGTTTTAAAATACGTTTTAGCAGCATACCCTTCGTACCCCATAAGTTGTTCGACATCAGAAGCATGCATTACTTTCCAATGCATATACTGCATTTCATTAACTGCCTGCCCTATATCGTCCTTATTTTTTCGTGCATATCTCCTTAATATTACAATCTGATTTCTGATCTTGGCATCTATTATCTGTTTTGAAAAATCGAGTTTAAACTGTTCATTTTTACTAAGCTCAGCCTGCCTTCTCTGCCGTTCCACATTTACATGAGATGTTGAAATAAGCCTTCCATAATACGCACCGTTTGTTGAATAAAAAATTACGCTGATTCCCCTTTTTAAACACTCTTCCATACATTGTGTTGTTATCTGGACTTTTCCAAATATTTCAATTACTTCCATAGATTCCGCAGGTATACTCGTTACCATTCCATCTCTATACTTCACCTGAAAACGATTCTCTGCAACTCCAACTACAGCTCCCTGTTCACAAACATATAAATAGCTCATCCTGTCCCTCACTTTGGTTCTAAAACTCTGCTTTAACAAAAATAAATAAATTGAATTGGCACTGTATAAATCATTTGCCGTTCATTTTATTTATAAAAGTCAGCATATCTAACATCAAATTGAATAGAGGGATAATAAAATTATTCCCGTCCCCTATCGGGGTTCTCTATATATCTAAACGTTGGGAAGTAAAAAAATCTGCAAGGCAGATAGAGTTCTCGTCCCCTACCGGGGTTCTCTATATCTAAATTAGATCATACCTGTGTTGTCACGAGTATACGCCACTGTTCTCGTCCCCTATCGGGGTTCTCTATATCTAAATAATGGCTTAGAAATAATGCAAAGAATATTGAAAATGTTCTCGTCCCCTATCGGGGTTCTCTATATCTAAATACGAAGAAGAACACCGGCTGCGTGAAGACGCATTATTGTTCTCGTCCCCTATCGGGGTTCTCCATATCTAAATCAGATGTAAATCTGCAGACTGAGAAAAACAAGCTGTTCTCGTCCCCTATCGGGGTTCTCCATATCTAAATACCAAATCGAAAAAGCTGTTTAATGCGGTAAAAAAGGTTCTCGTCCCCTATCGGGGTTCTCCATATCTAAATGAATAAGTGTTATTTAAGAGCCGTACCCGGTCAGTTGTTCTCGTCCCCTATCGGGGTTCTCCATATCTAAATAGCAATCGCAGAAAGGGAAGAAAATGAAACAAGAAATAGTTCTCGTCCCCTATCGGGGTTCTCCATATCTAAATGATTTATTCGAAAAAGTCGATAAACTTCCACATATAGTTCTCGTCCCCTATCGGGGTTCTCCATATCTAAATAACGTTAAGTTAGGGCTTTATGATGAAGCATGGAACGTGTTCTCGTCCCCTATCGGGGTTCTCCATATCTAAATGCGGAAGGTAACTACATAGGGTGGGAACGCCGTCTTAGTTCTCGTCCCCTATCGGGGTTCTCCATATCTAAATGCACTTCTTACGCTTCTATGTGTCAAGAATTGCACGAGTTCTCGTCCCCTATCGGGGTTCTCCATATCTAAATGTCCAGAAAGCATTTACCACGTAAAATAAAAAGTTCTCGTCCCCTATCGGGGTTCTCCATATCTAAATCCTTCCCTCCGCACCCCTTATAAAAACTGGCTTACAATACCATTTTGCGGCGCAAAACTTAAAATCAGTTTTTTTTGCATCCGGTTATTAAAAAATATGGCTAAAAGCCTGTATTTATAAGGTGCGGTTAAAAATCATGACTGAACAACTTCTATTCTTCCCATCCCCATATCATAAAGTTCTCCTCTGTAACGAGTACATTTACAAACATGAGGTGCAAGTCTTAATGATGCATTTCTGTTATGCTTATGAATTGTATATTTTTTTCCCAACGTAATTTTAAAAATATTATCAGCAATTTCTGGTGCATCCTCCCCAAAAAGAGGGTATATAATACTTTTTGATAAAAATCCACATCCTCCGCCAAGCCAGACAATATTTTCACCTTTTATCCCTCGCCCAAATCTGGAATAAAAATACTGATAGGAAGTTTTTTGAAATTCGTTTAACGCATCCATAATCTCACTTATGGTATAAGGACATTGCGTCTGGTCAATTGATAATTCAAAGCAGATTTCTGTTCCGGGTGCCAGTACTTCCCGTAAAATTGGCAGCTTCTTTTCCTGCCTGTCCAAAGTATAATCTATTTTCTGACTCAATGTCAGATGTTCAGCTGAAATGGGGTTACTGTCACTCACAATTAACCCTGATAAATTACAGTTCACCGCATTTTTTGTATTTTCAACTACTTTTTTCAAGGTATGAAACGCCTTTATCTCCAAACTTTCTGTTTCTCTGGAAAGATACTTATTTGGATTTTCTTTTTTCCCGGAGTTTCTAACAATTTGCGCTTTAATATCAGTAAATTCATTCTGTTTTCGTTTAATTTCATAAGCTAATAATGCCGTTCGTATCATTCCTTTTATGCTGATTCCCGGTACATATGGTATACCATATGCATCTTTTATAAAACCTGCAATTCCCATAATTCGTGCATTTTTAAGCTCAGAAGTATCTGAAAACGCATCTCCTGCGTCTAACTCATACTTTTTCCATTTTACAAAATCAGCTTCCTTATATCCTTGCTGTTTCAACCACGCATCCAACCCAAACCTTCCGTTTTTCATCAAAAACG
>JAUNPP010000180.1 GCA_030536685.1 Lachnospiraceae bacterium | reverse complement strand
CGGGCGGATTCGGGACTTGCACCCGTTAGAAACGTGCGCCGCCAGGCGCACAACAAAAAAAGGCAGGAACCGATTTTCCCGGTTTCCTGCCTTTTCCAACGAATGGAACCATTCACCATTATTTCGCAATTTTAAAGCCAGCTCTCATGACAATTTATCCTATGTATCCTATGCGGGAATCATTTTAATGACTGCAGTATGCTCATAAGTTAATGGTTCATCGTGCATAAAGAAAACGATGCCATTACCCGGCGCATAAATTGCCCCTTGTTCTTCCCCGTCCAGAGGATTATAGATTTTTGCAAGAAGCTGTCCTTTAATAACCTCCTGCTCTACATGAACAAACGGTTCAAACAGTCCTGCCTGAGGCGCACGAAGAGAAAGCATCATTTCGTCATCGATTACCTGTGACGCATGGTCCTCACAGTAAGAATGCCGAATAATACCCTCGCCTGCCAGAAAATTAAGAATCGACTGTACTCCTCTGGCTGCACTTTCCTGATTAATCCTGGTTGTACTGGTTGTATACAGACTGAACGCCATGGTATTCCATATCTGCCAATTGTAGTTCAGCGTGGTCGTATCATAAGGCCTTGGATTTCTGAGTACCACATAGGGCATTCCAAATTTTTTTGCCTTCTCCACGTAGTCAAAACCCGTTTTCATAATATTAATATGCGGCATAAACTCCCCCGGCATATAGTAGGATGCCAGCTGGATTCCATATTCATAGTCCTTCAGTCTGTCGAAGATTCCTCCCGCAATCCTCTGCGTGGTTTCTCCCTCTACATATCCTGGAAACATCCGGTTAATATCCGTATTATCAATAGGCCAGAATCGCTTCTGAATATTGATGGAATAGGGGTTAGCAGAAGGAATGACCAGAATCTCATATCCTGGATTCAAAAGCTTCTCCTGCTCCAGCTTCTTTAACTTTTGAATAATGCAGGAGCAGGTATAAAGCTGCTGATATTCATTTCCTCGTAAATTTCCTACAATACAGACAGACTTTTTGCCCTTTCCGAACACATAGCCCCGTATCTGAAAGCTGTCCCGATACAAGGAACTGCTTTCGTAAATCACCTCTGTGTACATACTGATTTACCATCCCTTTTTAATATTCTGGCAATCAGAGAGCCTTCATTCACTACTGGATAATCCCGTCTGGTAAACAGGATACCACTGACCGTGGCTATTATCCGACTCCTGATACAGCCCTGAAGCGGATCTATGATTACACCGATTTTCTCCCCCTGCTCCAGATAGTCGCCATGCTCCGCACTGCTGATAAAAATACCTGCAGCAGGGGCATTTAAAAAGCAGACATCCTCTGCCTCTTTTGCAATCATAGGAGTACGAATCGATTTTTCTGCAGGTCCACTCCATATTTCCATGTATCTCATCACAGAGAGAATTCCCTCCACGAGTTGATCTCCATATTCCCTGGTAATCCGCATACCTACCCCCATCTCAACTACGAGAGTCGGGGTATTCCTGCTGTTTAAACTGTATGCCAGTGTAGATTCCAGCACTGTGCTGCTTCCATGAACCCAGATTAAATCCACATTCAGTTTATTTGCATAGGGAATCAACAGTTTTTCGTGTAATTCATTAATCCGCACCTGCGGAATCTCTGTAAGAAAAATATTGCTGGCATGGATATCGATGACCAGATCGGAATTCATCAGCTCCTCTATAATCTTTGCCGCCACATGCTCTGTCATAGAGCCTTCTTCATTTCCCGGAAATACACGGTTCATATCCAGATCGAAAGCAGGAATTCCCCTTTCAATAGAATCGATTCCCAGTGGGTTCATGGCCGGATAAATGTCCACAATTCCATCCAGATAATCCAGATGTTCCTGAATACGCCTGAACAATTCATAGCAGACATACTGTCCCTCCAACTCATCTCCATGAATCCCTGTTACAATGCTGATTCGCTTTTTTTTCTTTCCTTTACCGTATTCCAAATGATTTTTTCTGATTTTCAATGTCTCCGTCACCGGAAGGAATACGGACACTACGTCTTCAATCAAAGTACCTGTTCCTCCATTATTAACAAAATATGCTGACTATGGCAGGGGTCTCCCCGAAATACTCCCCTGCTCAGGCTGCAGTCTCCTGCGTCACGCCCACAGGCAAACCGGATATAGCTCTCATCGGTTAGTTTCTGATTCGTCGGGTCAAAACCTTTCCAGAATCCATTCCACAAAACTTCCACCCACGCATGACTTTCCCCTTCTCCCGGAATAGCGCCAATCTGATATCGTGCTGTCAGTCCGCTTCGTCTGCAAAGTGCGAGCATAATATGTGCATAATCCTGACATACTCCGTATCCCTGCTCAAAGGCAGATTCTGCAGTCGTAGTAATACCGGTAGAATTTTTTAAATAGGAAAAAGCAGAACCTATCCGGTACATCCATTCCTCTGCCGTCTGCCACGGGTTCGGCTTTCTGTCCTGCGGATAGCTTCTGTAAAATTCCTCAATTTTTCTTCCTGGCGCTGTCAATCCTGTCGGTACACGGTACATACCTAACTGATAATCTGGTTTTTCTTCTTTCTCCAGATAATTCCAGGTGGATATCTCCGCTTTCACACACACCTTAAACTCCCTGTGCGGTGCTTCTGCTCTGCCCATAAGCAGACGATTTCCAAAGGAATCCACTCCAGTGCTCTGAACAGAGCCAGGAAAAATCTCATAATTGCATGTATGAACAATCTGGGTGTCCGTCTCTGCCGGGAAACATCTGAGACTGTATACATGACTGGTGACCGGTGCATGGAAATCATACTGCAGCTCATATCTCAGCTTCCATGTTTTCAACCGTCACACCCCCAGAAACTTCTCAATTTCCATTACGATTTCCGGATAGTTTAATGGATCTTCCTCAATCATCCGATTCAGATTCTCCAGAACTTCCGTCCTGTATTTCAGGTTGCATCGCCCTGCTCTTCCTGTCAGGCGATGCACCTCCCTGGTAAGATCCTTCCGGCTGCTGCCCAGTCTTGCATAAAGATCGATACGCTCTACTCGTTTTCCAACCTTCAAAATATTTCGAACATTTTCACTTTCTATCTGATCATCGATAATCCCCCAGAATGCCATCAGATTGTCAAGCACATTCTGAAATTCCAGAACCGGAGCATCGATTACAGAAGCTTTCTGCATGCTGTATATGGCGAGCTGAATATAGGCAAGGCTTTCACTGCCAATTTCCTCACGCAGCACAACAGCATTATCATATGCCCGCTTCAGATTGCTGATGATGGAATTGCAGTCATTTTCATCAAAGGGATACCGCTTAAGAAAATCTGCCGGTGAAACATATACGTTCGGAATATCCAGTTTTCTGCAAAATGTCCTGTGCTCCATAGCGATGGAATCAATCATAGCATCATAAGTTTTTACATAAAGTCTCATAATAGAATATACCCGTTCCGTATACCTTCCCAGCCAATATAATCTATCTGTCTGTTCTACTGAGATAATACCCATGTGTCTTTAAAACCTCCTCCTTGTGACGAATTAACAATAAAAGAATCCGGGGTTCTTGAAAAACGTGTCAGTCCACTTTTCCATACCTTTGTTCCATTACCCGAGAGAACAAAGGCTCTCAGATCTGCCTTTCTGAGAACCGGACTTTGGTTCTCCAGAATATTCAAATCCTCAAAATCAATCACCTCCTGAGCTATGAATCTTCTTGGCTCCCGCTTCATCAGCTCCAGAAACTGTTCTTTCTCCTGCTTTGTCATCTTGTCTGCAAATACCACGCCGTAACCTCCAGCTTCTGCCACATCCTTCAAAACCAGGCGATCAAAATGTTCTAATACAAATTTTCTGTCTTTTTCATAAAACGGAAGATACGTTGGCGCGTTATGCAGGATCGGCTCCTGCTTCAGATAATACTGAATCATCTTCGGCACAAAGTAATAGATGCCCTTATCATCTGCAATTCCATTACCCGGTGCATTAAGCAGTGCCACATGTCCCTTCCGATATACATCGAACAGATGGGGAATTCCGATTACCGAAGCTGCATTAAAATTCATAGGATCCAGATATTCATCTGAAATTCTGCGATATACCGCTCCCACCTTTTCCTTCTTTCCGGAATAATCTTCAAAATACAGATAGTCGTTTTCTACTATAAGTTCGCTTCCATTTACCAGATGAGCACCTGTTTTTTCTGCCAGATAGGAATGCTCGAAGTACGCAGCATTATATCTTCCAGGTGTGAGAATTACATTAATTCCTCCCGTATTGACAGCATCCATAGTTTCTTTCAGCATATCTGCATAATTTCTGTTTTCTTCCAGATGAGCCTGCTGAAAGGTAGCAGGGGAACAGCGCCTGCAAAGTTCTCTGGCTATCATGGGATAAGACGCACCTGACGGCACTCGAAGATTATCCTCCAGAATATACCATTCTCCATCCTTTCCCTTTACCAGATCAATACCGGAAATGTGTGAATAAACCTCCTGTGGAGGAATAATGGATTCACACTGAGGCAGATATCCGCTGGATGCATAAATAAAATCTTCCGGAACAACATGATCACGAACGATATGTTTCTCTCCATAAATATCTCTCAGAAACAAATTCAGTGCATCTACCCGCTGAATTAGCCCTTTCTCCAGTTTCTCAAATTCTTTCTTCTCAATGACGCGCGGAATAGCGTCAAAAGGGAACAACTGCTCTTTAAACTGATTATTCTTATAAATTCCAAACTTTACGCCATATCTGGCAAGCTGCTCATTGATGAGATCTGCTTTTTCATACAATTCCATATAATCCCTCCTGAAGTTTCATCCTTACCATATCAGTCATACTTCACACTCCCAAATTAAAGAACTAAAAAAGCGCTTTAGAACCGAAGCTCTAAAGCGCCATTGCTTTTTAAAAACTGTATTT
>JAUNPP010000025.1:10100-28364 GCA_030536685.1 Lachnospiraceae bacterium | reverse complement strand
CAGATAGTTTAAAGGTTTTATTCATACATTGTTCAGTTATCAAGGTTCCTGTCGTTACTGTTCTTTGTCAGCAACTTTTGTAGTTTATCACACTTCCAAGTGTTTGTCAACTACTTTTTAAAATTTATTTTTTTCAGCTGTTTGTTTTTTCAACCGCTCGCTGACAGCTCATATATAATATCAAACTTTCAAATGTTTGTCAACAACTTTTTTAAACTTTTTTGCAAGTTTTTGTTTTGTTGTTTTTGCCTGATTTGTTTCAGCAATTCAAACATTTTGTTGAAAGCCTGTTTAGGATACCACTGGTTCTGACATTTGTCAACTGTTTTTTTCATTTAATACACGTTTTTTTCACTTAATACACATTTTTATGTTTGCAGGATTGCAGAGCGGCTCAGATGTATTATGCCAGCGTAGCTGACGAGCCGCTCGCAGCAAGAATGCCGATGGCATTCTTGCTGCGAGCGGCTATCTTAGCATATATACTAAATTCTCATACAGCCTCTGCTTTACGTCTTCCTTTGTGAGGACATCTTCCTGCTTTGCACAGGGGTGAGGATGGCAGTAAAGCGCATAGGACAGCATCAGATTTAAAAATGCGGTCTGAATATAGTAGAGTGACAAACCTTTCGGAACAATTCCTTCTTCTGCCGCATATTCATACAACAACTTTCCGAAGTCCCTGATTTCTTCTATTGGAAATGCGCATTTCAGCAGCTCTTCACGAAAGCGAAGGGGCAGGCTTCGGGAATTTGTGCAGAACTGCATGTATTGTTCAAACAGCTTTTTATCGGGACATCCCGTTTCAAATACAAGATCCAGAAAAATATCTATTTTACTTCTGAAATCCTCTGCCTGTTCAATCCGTCTGCAGATTTCCTGAAAATCCCTGTAAATCCTGTAGAGAATCGCTTTTACGATCAGTTCTTCTCTTGATTTAAAATAATCATACGTAGTTCCTTTACCGATTCCGGCCTCGGCTGCGATATCAGAAACCTTTAACCGGGTTAGGTCGGCTCCTTCTCTTAAAAGTGCGATGACCGCATTATAAAGTGCTATTACTTTAGGAGATTTCGGAGTAAGATACTCCATATCAGTCATTATTTTCTCTTCCATTCTCTTCTCTCATTTTACCGTTATATATCATGTATATCACAAGCTATCTTTTTATCTTCTTCCGCCGGCGGGGCATTTATTTCCTTTCCATCCTGATTTCAGTGTCAATCAAAAGTCATCGAAGTCATCGTCTTCCGCCAGAGGGTCTTTGATTTCTTTTTTCCGGTTAAATAAATCATACACGCAGGGTACGACAAACAAAGTAAGCAGCGTACCATACAGCAGACCTCCTACCGTTACGATTGCCATCGGACGTCCCATTGCGGCCCCCATATCGTCGCTGAACATCATCGTTGACATTGCCAGGATCGTGGTCAACGCTGTCATCAGAATCGGACGCAGACGTGTCATTCCAGCCTCGGCGATTGCCTCTTTTTTATCACAGCCTGCATATCTCAGCTGATTAATGTAATCAACCATAACGATACCGTTATTTACAATAATACCGGAGAGCATGACAAAACCAATCAGCGCAATCATGCTGATTTCACTGCCGCTCACCCACAGGCCGAACAGACCGCCTGTAAATGCCAGAGGTATCGTAAACATAATGATAAATGGTGATAACAGAGACTGGAACTGTGCTACCATGATCAGGTACATAAATGCAAGCGCAAGCACAAGCATCAAACCGATCTGTTCAAAAGCTTCATTAATAGTCTCATCTTCACCGGCCATTTCCCAGCTGCAGCCGGGAGCGATCTTGTAATCCTTCATGACCTTATTTACATCATTTGCCACCAGACCGATATTATGGCCCTCTGCAATTTCAGCTGTTACATTCAGATAGCGGGTCTGATCTGCTCTTGAAATGGAGTTGAGTCCTTCCGCTTCCTTAAAAGTTACCAGTTTGCTGATGGGAACTTCCACCTCTTTTTTATCCTTGTTTGTACCTGTGATTTTCATTTTCTTAATTTTATCACGGGTCAGTTCTTCTCTGTCGCCATCTATAACATAAACGTCATAATCATATGTATCTGTAGATAACGTCATAGAGGAGGAAGGTTCTTTCATCTGTTCAGCAACAGCCTGGTAAACCTGGGCAGTCGTAAGACCGTATGCCATCGCCTTTTTACGGTCGACCGTCAGACGCAGCTCCGGTGTTGTCTCCTCAATTCCATCTGATACGTTCTGTGTACCTTCTACCTTTTCGAGAATTGCTGCGATTTCCTGTGCGGAGGATTTCAGTTTATCCAGATCACGCCCCTCTACACGAATGGAAATACCACCTGATGACAGCGCGGACATATCCATTGTTGCAGTGTTGACCTCCACCGTACAATCCAGATCCGAGGTCCTTTTTTCGATTTCTTTTGTCAGTTCATCACCATTCATCTCTGTATCCTCATTTAAAATCAGATACATAGATGCAGAATTTTCAGAGCTTTGACCTTTTAAGCTGTTCATACTGACAGAACCGCCGCTTGAACCGGCGAGAGTACCGATATCGCGGACGTCTTTGATCTTAAGAAGTCGTTCTGTCACTTCATCCGCCATTTTTCCCAGTTCTGTCAGGGATTTGCCTTTTTCAACAGAAATTGTAATCGTTGCCTGCGTACTGTCCATTTCAGGAATCAGAGCAGTACCACGGGAAATCGCAAGAACTCCGCTGAGTACCAGAAGTCCGACTGATGCAATCAGAACGATCGGTTTAAATCGCAGACACCAGCCAATCATAACACCGTATATCTCCTGTACACGTTCCAGAAAAGGCTGAGGCTTCTCTTTTGAACGGCGCAGCAGCCGTGAACTGAGCATCGGCACCAGCGTCAGAGCCACGATCAGACTCGCAAGCAGAGAGTAGGCAATCGTAAGCCCCATATCCACAAACAGCTGTCTTGTCAGACCTTCCGTAAATACGATTGGAGCAAATACGCAGACAGTAGTAAGGGTTGAAGCAATAATAGCGCCGGAAACCTGGCGTGCGCCTTCAATTGCCGCCTGTTTTGCAGGAACACCCTCCTTCCGCATCCGGTAAATATTTTCGATTACAACAATCGAGTTGTCGACCAGCATACCAACGCCAAGCGCCAGACCGGAAAGTGAAATAATATTCAGTGTAATTCCGCTGAAATACATCAGTACAACACAGGTTAAAATACTGATCGGAATGGAGCAGGCCACCACCAGAGTCGGACGAAAATCCTTCAAAAACAGCAGCAGGATAAAGATTGCCAGAATTGCTCCGTACATCAGATTTTTCAGTACAGAATCCACAATCATGTCAATGTAAACGCCCTGATCCATCAGTGTAATAAAATGCAGACCTTCATTTTCGGATTCCAGACGTTCAAAACGCTCAAGAATATTGTCGCACACATCACCTGTTGAATATCCGGTCTGCTTTTCCATCGTAAATGCGATTCCCGCATGGCCGTTGATGTTCGCGTAAACCTCGTCAGAGTTATCGGTAACCACTACGTCAGCAACATCGGACAGCTTAACAGGCTTGATTCCGTCCATATGCAGATCCATCAGCACCAGGTTTTTCAGCCCTTTTTCATCTGTTACCTTATCTCCTACGCGAATCAGATAATCAATTCCTTCTTCCGTTACATATCCTGCCGGCATGGAAAAGCTCTGCGCTGTTAACAGCTGCCGGATCATATCCAGCGTGACGATTTCATTCATATCGCTGCTGTCATAAGCTGTTTTCTTTCCATCTTTAATCTCATCCTTTGCCTTGTCCAGCTCCTTCTGACCAGATTCCGTCTGCGTCAGACCGGCATTGACCTGAGCGGTTCCAACTGCCATATCAATGGTTCCGCTGATGCTTTTGGCATTCAGTTCGGAAAGTGCAGAGGATAATGAGGTTTTTCCGGCTTCAACCTGAGAAAGTGCAGCGGAAAGCTGTTTTTTTGCATCGGTCAGCTGTTTGATTCCTGCATCAAGCTGGCTGATTCCCTCATCAATCTTACTGATACCAGTATGAATTGCAGCCTCATTTTCATCCATAGAATCTACAGCCGACTGCAGTTCCTTCTGAGTTGACTTTAATTCACTTTTCTGAGTGCTTAATTCATTGATCTTCTTATCTATTTCATTATCAGTAAATGAAGTCATTCCAAGAGCTGAAAGACCCGTTTCGATCTGCTTGATTCCTGCTTCTGTCTGTTTCAGGCCTTCTTTCAGCTGTGCGACAAGCTCCGTCTGTCCCGCTGCTTCAGCCTGTGCAAGCTGTGCTTCCAGATCTTTTTTGGTCTGATTCAGCTCTTTAAGCGTATCCTTCGCTGTATACAGCTGGTCTTCTGCCTCCTCCAGCTTTTTCACCGCTTCATTAACCGTCTGAAGCTGAGCAGGAAGCGCCTTCAGGGTCGTCAGCTGTGCTTCCAGCTCCTTTTTCTGAGCTGTCAGCTCCGCCTTCTGCGTCTGCAGCTCCTTCAGACCTTTTTCCGCCTCCTTCAGCTGATTTTCCAGATCCACCTGTGTTTTTAACAGCTCCGACTGCTTTGAAGAGATTTCACCCTGCGCATTTCCCAGCTGTTCTGACATAGTGGATTTCTGTTTTCCAAGATTTTTCTGCGTACTTTCAAGCTTATCTTTTCCATCATCCAGCTTCTTCTGTGCATCGCTGATTTCCTTTTCTGCATCCGCAAATTTGCCATCAAGCGATTTATGAATTTTTTTATTCAAAGCATCAATCTTTTCCTGGCGCAAAATCACCTGAATACTCTGCTCAAGTTCACCGCTTGCAGACACGGAAGCGACACCCTCGACACTCTGCAGCTCCGGCAGGATTTTTTCCTCCACAAATGTCGTAAGTTCTGCAGGATTGTCATACTTTTCATCCTCCACGCCCGCAATCATAATCGGCATCATATCAGGATTCAGCTTCATAATAATCGGACTTCCGATCATCTCATCCGTCCACGTTGCTTCCAGCTGATCCAGACTTTCCCGCATATCAAGCGACGCGGAATCCATGTTCGTGTCCTCTCCAAATTCCAGAATTACCATAGAATAATTCTCATTGGATACAGAAGATACCTTCTCAATATTGTTGATCGTCGCCATCGACTCCTCGATCGGAATCGTCACCGTGCCTTCCACCTCTTCCGGGCTGGCGCCGGGATATGTTGTAAGGACAATCGCATACGGAAGCTCCATGCTTGGCAGCAGATCCGTCGTCATCCTGGTAAATGAAACATATCCCAAAATCAGAACCATTACAACTGCTACCACAACAGTAAATGGCCGCTTTACACTGAATTTTGAAATCATAGCCTGTTGTTCCTCCATCAATCCTCATAAACCGTTATATTAAGGTTTATTCTATTTTATTCCAATTTCCGACCGACTGGTCGGTCGGGTATCGGATTTAGTTTAGTACAGGTGGATTTAAATGTCAATAGAGGAGATTTGTGTGTTCAGAGATTTCTGGACAGTGGGGGTGTCCAGGGGACGCAAGCCGTCTATGCTGCAAGTCTGTCCGGGGCCAGGGGGTGCAAGCACCAATACGCCCCTCGCAGACATGCAGCATAGACGGCTTGCTGGTTTTTGTTACCTTTTACTGTCATGAAATGCTGAACAGAAGTGGGAAGATAGACGCGTGAGTTTGATAATTTTTATTCATTTTAATTACAGTCTGGGGACAGCATGAAATAAAACGGGGAGGTCGACAGGAACTTGCGTCTGGGGGATTTATACGGTAAAATATGATACACATTTTTATTCTGTTGATGTGCTGCTTTGCGGTGGATTGGAGGTTTTATGAGTAAGTTATTGGTTGTTGTGGATATGCAGGTGGATTTTGTGAATGGGTCTTTGGGGACTGCTGAGGCGGTTTCTATTGTGCCTGCGGTTGTGAATAAGATTACAGCTGAGCTTGAGAACGGTTCCACGGTTGTTTTTACAAAGGATACTCATTTTGAGAATTATCTTGAAACCCAGGAGGGGAAAAATCTTCCGGTGGTTCATTGTGTGAAAGGTACCGAAGGATGGGAACTGGTTCCTGAACTTCGCAAACTTGCGGCAGAGCGGATGGTGATCGAAAAGGTTACGTTTGGAAGTACAAAGCTGGCGCATTATGCTGCGCAGAATCAATTCGATGAAATTGAATTGATTGGTTTATGTACAGACATCTGCGTGATTTCCAATGCACTGCTGATGAAAGCTGCGCTGCCTGAAGCCCTGATCAAAGTCTGTGAAGCCTGTTGCGCCGGTGTAACTCCCCAGAGCCATAAAAATGCACTGGAAGCTATGAAAATGTGCCAGATTTCGGTATATTAATTTCAGGTTGCTGCAGATGCATATTGATTTTCAGATCAATCTAAAGATATACCTCTGGATTAATCCAAATATATATTGATTTTCAGATTGCTTCAAAGATATATTGATTTTCAGATCAATCCGGAGGTATATCCGTTTCGGAATTACTGTTTCAGGATTACTGTATTTTTTAAAAAGGATTTATTATATGAAACATACTACTACTGAGTCTGCTATTGATTCTATTACTGCTTGCAAAACAGATTATATTACTACATATAAAAAAGTACATTTTACTCCTCTGAACCCGCAGCAGGAAGACATTTTAATTGAAGATATTGCCCATGCACTGTCTCTTATGACCCGGGCGAACGGACATTTTCCGGTATTCCATTCAGTGGCCCAGCATTGTATGGAATGCTGCGAAGAAGCTCTTGCAAGAGGTCTCGGCGAGCGGATGGCGCTTGCATGCCTGCTTCACGATTCCAGTGAGGCTTATCTGGCGGATGTCACACGCCCTGTCAAAAAAAATCTGCCCGAGTATCAGGCGATTGAAAATGGGTTGTTGGATGCTGTCTTTACAAAATATCTTGGCAGACTGACCGAATGGGAGAAAAAGCAGGTAAAACAGATAGACGATGACCTGCTGTATTATGAATTTTATCATTTTATGGGAGAAGAGTTGTCAGAAAAGCCGGCAATTGCAAAAATCCCGGAATTTAAAGAATTGCCTTTTAAAACAGTAGAGGCGCAGTATTTACAGCTTTTTGAAACCCTTTCCAAGGCAATCTCAGGAAAACGCCGCATTCAGGGTGTTTTATTTGATATGGACGGACTGGTTTTGGATACAGAAAAGCTGTACACCCGTTTCTGGCAGGAAGCGGCCCATTGCCTCGGCTACCCGATGACCAGAGAACAGGCGCTGGGGATGCGGAGCATGAACCGCAAAGCTGGAGAAGCCCTTATCAAATCTTACTTTGGCCCCAATACATCCTACCTCGAAATCCGCAGCAAACGCATGGAGCTGATGGATGCATTTATCGAAAAAGAAGGCGTCGCCCTCAAACCCGGCATTCATGAACTGCTGCATTATTTGAAAGAACACGGCATCCGCACTGCGATTGCAACTTCATCACCCCTGGAACGCACGCTTAAATACCTGGCTTCCGTCAATATGGAAAACAGCTTTGATGCAATTACCAGTGTTTATATGGTGGAACATGGAAAGCCGGAACCGGATATCTATATTTATGCCGCTCATAAACTCGGACTGAATCCCGGCGAATGCCTCGCACTGGAAGATTCCCCTTCCGGACTTACCGCCGCCAGAAAAGCCGGATGTCTGCCGGTTATGATCCCCGACCAGGACCAGCCCGATGAAGAGACGAAAAAACTGCTGTTTACAAAGGTGGAACGGCTGGATGATGTGATTGGGGTGGTGGAAGAACTGAACAGGGAATAGTGGATCTATGCCAATACTTTGGACATAAAAAGTTGAAAGATTACGCTGATTTTTTCAGTTCCTCATCCTCCTTTTGTTGACCTGTTATAAAAAGCTCGCATTTACCGCGATATTCTATCATTTTTTGTTGACAAAAGCCCGATATGAATCATACAACAATATCATCCATATCGGGCTTCCCACCAAAATAACTTTTTTATAACTCTCCATCTGCAAAGATGAAAGTCCGGCACATCCTAAGATCAACTTATTTCAATTAACAATACTATTCTGCTCTTTCATTATAAACCAGCGCCATAATCTCCAAATCCTCATCATAAGGATTTTCCAGTGAATGCCACTGGCCAACTTCAATGATACAGACATCTCCTGCACTTACCTCAGTGCGGCTTTTATCATTGTCAATAAAAATTCCTTTTCCGGATAAAATGTAATACGGCTCTGTGTTGGTGACATGCTGATGCCAGCCGATGCTGCTGTGAGGTTTTACAACTACTTTAGCATAAAGGCTTCCATGTCCAAGCAGTTCGTCCTCCTGCAGCACATGATAAAATACAACCGAGCCTTCTCCGCCTCTGGCATTTTTAACTTCTTTCGGTTCTGTTTTACGTACCATTAATTTTTCCTCCTGCCTTTATATCCTTTTCAGATTCTACTCACATCTGATTCAGATTCCTTTTTCAGGCCCTTCTCACATCTGATTCAGATTTCTTTTTCAGACTCTTCTCACATCCGGTTCAGATTTTCTTTTCGGATTATTTTTTCACTTTAATACCGCAGATTATTTCACAGAAGTTATCATATTCATTCAGATTTTTATCAGCTGCCCATTCTAAAACCGAGGAATCGGCTGCATATACCCTGGAAATTTCTGTGCATAAAGGTCTGCAGTAAGCGCCTTCCTTTACATAACCCAGCATTTCTTTGATCAGATCTCTTCTGTAAGCATTGTCTTTTGTCTCTTTGATTTCCTTAAAAATCAGATCTCCGTATTCATTATTGCAGTGGAAATAGTTTTTCTTACCGCCGTATTTAAGATACTCTTCCATGTCATAATCAGTCAGATCCGTAATCGTTCCAATCCACATATCAAGCGCTGCGGTTGGAATGATTTCCTGCATGTCGCTTTCACTGTATTCTTTCAGAGTCACTTTTGCTCCCAGCTCCTTCAGATCTGCTTTCAGCTGATAAGCGATTGCCTTGATACAATCCGGCAGTTCTTCTGAAATACCCATGTTCAGCTTCAGTTGTTCACCCTCATGAACAAGCCCGTTCACTCCGTCATTCAGATAACCGGCTTCTCCAAAATTGCTGCGGGCATTATCTTTGCTGTACTTCCATGGATCTTCTTCCTTTTCAGATACGCTGTCTCCTGATACTCCATCTTCAGATACTTTGTCTTCAGATACTGCTTTGGATGATACATCTTCAGATGATTCCGCTTCGGATGATCCGCCTTTTAGCAGCTGATCGATTCCAGGATAATATTCTGAAAATCTGGTCATCGGCCATGTCTGTGCTTCCGGAACAACCTGATCTGAAACCTTGCCTTGTTCTGAAACTTTGGCCTGATTCAAAGCCTTGCCTTGTTCTGAAACTTTGCCGGTTTCTTTTGCTGCGGCTTTTCCGGCTGTAAGAATCTGATCTGTCTTTTCTTTCCCGGCATTCAAAAGATCCTTGTCAATGAGATCCATAACGCCTTTGCGGATATTTTTACTGTTTACCACATCTGTATTGATGCCAAAATAGACGAATCCGTTTCCCTTTACAGGAACTATCTGCATGGAATCTGATTTTTCCAGCTCGTCCTTCATATCGAGAGATACCAGTGATATTTTTCCATCCTTTAAGGCCTGTACTTTTTCCTCAGCAGAAACCGTTCTGACCTTTACATACGGTGTTTTAGCCTGTACGCGGCTGTTTTTTGATGCAGACAGAACTGCCTCTCCATCTGAAGCGCTCTTATTCTCACTTTCATTCCCGTTCTTACTCTCATTTTCACTTTCATTCCCGCTCTCATTCTTACTCTCATTCTCACTTTTATCTCCGAACGAAAGTGCTTCCAAAACAAAAGCGCCGCTTCCTATGGGCGATGAATTTTTACTTTTCAGGTCATTGATCTTGCCTTTTTCGTACCCTTCCCCGTAATATGCTTTGGAAAGGACGGGAATTACTGTCATCGCGCGGAGTGCTTTTTCATTTACCTCCGTAAATGAAATCGTACAGGTATAATCATCTGTTTTTCGGATTCCTTCAATTTCCGGAACCTCCACTCCGCCTTCCAGCAGGTCTTTATGGGACTTATTTTGATAGTAGGTATAGGGGTCATAAGAGAACGGGTAATGCTCGTATTCGCATTTTGCCAGCATTTTCAGAAGTTCATCTGCATTCTCCTCAATGCCTGTCGGATCATAACCGTTGTCCTGCAGATATTTCACCCAGGTAGTTCCTTTTCCATCCAGATCTCCGGGTAATTTTCCATCAAACCAGCCGTTTAACTTTGTATCGATCAGATACGCTATAAAGTTTTCTTCTGAAATCTGTTTGCTGGAATAACTGCCGCTGAGATTCTTTTTATAAGCTTTTACATCTTTTGTGTCGTAATAATACTCTTCCATTCCCAGAACGGGAACTTCTGCGAGTGAATAAATGCCTTCATAATACGGATCTGCCATCAGATTCCAGGTAAAAATAACATCATCGATCGTGACATCCGATCCATCTGAAAATTTCATTCCCCTGTTCAGGGTAAGCTGATAATCGGTAATTTCTGTTTCTGAGCCATTCGCAGAACTGCTGCCTGCTGCTGCGCTGGTGCCTGTCTGGCCATTTTTACTGCCTTTTCCTTCTGCTTCTGATACCGGAGTCAGAGAGGCCGCGCCCGCTTCCAGCTCGCCTTTTAGACCGACAGAGCACAACTGATCAAAAACCAGGTCGCAGACCATTTTATCTGCCTCGCTTTCTGCAAACAGAGGATTGAATACACTTTCCAGCTGTCCCTGTGCACCGATCAGCAGAGCGTCTTTATCATCAATATGAACCGTTTTCTCACTTTCCTTTGTCGGTTCCGATTCGGATTCTGCTAAATTACCGCTCTTTCCTGAACAGCCGCTTATAGCCAAAGCCGCTGTCAGAAGCGCTGTTATCAATGCTGTTATCTTTTTCCTTTTCATCCTTAGCCTCCGTTTTCCCAAAAACTGTATTTCTGCTGCATCTTCATTCCTGATTTTCCCGGGAGTGAACGGAAGATTCCATAGAAGATTCCATATCGGAAGACTCCTCCTCGGATTCAGATTCGTTTTCCAACAGCTCCTTCTGGTAAATATACTTCTCCGTGCTGCTGAGAGATTTCTGACGAACCTCAATCTCATCGCCCGGCTCCAGCTCCATATCTTCGACCTGCAGCGTCAGCGGAGTGATATACCAGGTATCGCAGGCTTTTTCATTTACATAAACCTTACTGTACCGTGTGAAATTCCGCCCATGAACCTTAATGCTGCCATCACTTACTGCCTGCACATTACTTATCGTAATCGGATCAATTCCCATCTGCAGTTCTGTTGGAGCATACGGATCGATTCCATTATAACACAGCTGCTCTCCATAGAGAATATCATATTCCAGCTCTTTCAGGCCTTCCAGGTATTTTTCCTGGGTGATCAAACCTTCTTTCACCTGTTTTTTGTACTTCTGATGATACGTATTGATTACACCATCCTGTACATTCACAGCTTCCAGAAGGATAGAACTGAGTTCATACGCTTCTACATCCTGCTTTTCGAACTTCAGGCCCATATTGTTCCAGATAAAATATTCGGTCTGATAGATTGTTCCGCTGACAAGACTTTCATCTGAAAGATTCAGACTCGGCAGATGATCTCCGTACATCACCAGGATTGTCTCTTCATCGGATTCTTTCAGCATCTTTACCAGCTGGCCAATAAACTGATCCATTTCATAGAGCTGATTCGCGTAATAGGAAATCTGGTTCAGATACGCTTCATCCTCTATCACAGAGCTGGAAACCGTTACATGTCTTTCATAATCCGTCTCGGGATCTGAAGGATAGCTTCCGTGTCCCTGCACGGAAACTGCGTAAACAAAATCCTGATTTTTTGTAGAATCCAGCGCCTTTTTAATTTCCTCCGTCAATACGACATCTTTTGCCCAGTTCATGGGAGTATACGCCTTTGGCCACATATACTCAAGAGAGGTAAATGTTTCAAATCCCATGTTGCTGTAAACCTTATTCCGGTCATAAAAGCTTCCCACATGATTATGTATCGCATGAGAAGAATAGCCATTTCCCAGAAGATTATAAGCCAGTGTTTCACAGGTTTTTGACTTCAGAATTGTCTTGTAGGGATACTCCCCTGCGCCAAAATCGTCAATATTCATCCCTGTCAGAACTTCAAATTCAGAATTTACGGTACCCGCGCCGATGACCGGTACATTAAAATGACCGGAGCCGCCGGATTTCATCAGATTTGTAAAATTGGCAATCGGATTTCTGGAAAAAGTGACATTAGCAAGACGATTAATATTAAAAAATGATTCCAGCTGTACCACAATAATATTCGGTGATTTTCCATCCTCCGCTACATGGGACGGCTTTTCCTGAGTTTCTTTTTTATCCTCCGTATTCTCCGGAGACTCCATCAGCGTCTCAATCACTTCCGGAGAATAATCCTTCGGTTTTCGGACTCCGACATCGACCAGACTGTTTACAAAGCAGTAGACAAAGCCATTTTTCTTATAGGACTGTGAAAGCTCATGAAACTGTGTCTCCACGCCCCCCACATTCCAGCTGACGGCAAATATGCCCCAGGTTAATGCGGCCATAGCGGCAATCGTTAACACGGATTTTACATAATTCACCTTTCGGCAGGCTGCAGGCGCCTTAAAAAAGGTCGCTGCAATCCCCAGAACAGCCAGAATGATCACCAGAATCAGCAGAGCCATCTGAACACCGTTAAGATACTTGGCAACAATTCCAAATGCATCCGTTATCAGGGTCAGATCATTCCCGGTCAGAGGTGTTACACGGTTACATAAAAGTACAAAATTGCCAAATGCGCAAAGCGTCCATATCAGACAGATTGCCATAACCACACACAGCTGCTTCTTAAACAGCAGCGCCAGCGTAAATGAGGTGCTGATGATCATTACATTGCAAAGATATGCCCACGGATGCTTTACCAGGAATTGAAATCCCCCGGTTATCGACTTATATCCGAGACATTCATAAATAAATACCATAATGACAGGCAGTACCGCATAGAGTATCAGATAATGCTTCAGCGAATGATCTGTCTGATACTTGTCTATCAGATCTTCAAAGCCGCTCTTTTCTTTTTCCTGCTGCCGCCTGATCCGGTTTTTACGGTTTCTGCGCTCATTTGATTTATTAAGATAGACGCCATGCTTATCTGATTTCTTTTCAAAAATTCTATCATCTTTTTTTCTCATCATTCTTTTCCTTTATTCCTTCACGCAGTTCTTCCAGAAAACCCGGAAGTATAGAGGCTCTGGCCCCGGGATTTCGCTTCAGCATCTTAATAATATCTTTGCTGAGCTGTTCCTTTGTTTCCTGAATATGTTCCCTTGTTTCCTGAAGCTGCTCCTGAAACTGCTCTCTGGTCTCCTGGAGCTGCTCTTTTATAGAAAATTCCACGCCAAAACGTTCTTCTACAGTTTCTTCCAGCCGATCCAGGATTTCTTCGCCCCTGGCTCCAAGCTGTGCTCTGGCAAAGGTGTCGATAATTTCAACGCGCCGCTTCATATGCCCCAGTTCGGTACGCATCCGCTCTGCCTGTACGATCAGATCCCGGATATCGAGCGCGGTCTTTAAGGATGCTGCGAAATCAGCTGCTGCCAGCATGGAAATCAATATCGCAGCCGGATTCACTATCCTAAACGGCAAATGGCAGACAAATCTTTCAATCGGTTCATGCATTCCATAAATTAACGCAACGCTCAAAAACCCCCATGCAATACTGGAGCTCAGACAGATATGCCCCTGAATGTTGAATTTCTGGTTGCTGTAATCCCAATAACGCACTTTAAACAGGGCTTCCATTGTCACACCTACCGCATATTCCAGCAATGTAGCCGCTGTCATGCCTACCAGATACACTGCAGCCGGAAACTCCCGAAACGGCAGAGCGGCAAATAAAACAGTCACAGCCCCGCTTCCATATAAAGGAAGCAGCGGCCCATGCATAAACCCCCGGTTTACCGGAGTTTTTTTCTTCACAGAAACATATGCCGATTCAAAGCACCATCCAAAAAAGCAGTAAATATAAAAAAATATCAGCCATTGGAAAATACTGTATTCATACATAAAATTCTTTCTCCTCCAAACACAGTTTCTGCCGCCTGCCCTCCACGGGCTGCCGCATTTGCTGTATTATCTCTTTTCCCACCTTATATTTACCCCTGCTTTGCTTATTTGTCAACTAAAGTTCACCCAAACTTCACATCTTAAACAAATTTTTATATTCTTTTTACTTTTCTTAGAAAAGTTTAATTTTTATCGTGTAAGATTTTCTTCCTCTCCGCTCTTTCCGGTAAAATTTATACTTGACCACACCTCATTTCCAGATTATGATGAGTAAAACATATTTAATTGTAACTGTTAAACAGTTATGCAGGTAACCTGTTATGCAGATAGATTGTTAAACAGTTATACAGTTAAATCGTTAAACAGTTATACCCAACACATTAACAGGAGGTCCCCCTATGTCTATCGTTGAATATGGTGATGCCCGCAAACTGGCGATGCGGGATTACAGATCACATGTCTCCAGAGGAGAATATCCTTTTCTTCCCGTTCTGGATGACATCCTTAATTCTATTACAGTAGCAGGCGAAAGCAATCTGGGACTGGTAGATATTCCTATGGATTTTATCGTCGGCACCCGCACTGCCGGACGAACCAACGCCTTTTCCAGCAATTTCCTGCCTCTTCTGTCTGAAGATTCTGAATTTGCAAGCAAATGGAGCGCTTTAAGCACTGCGCATCTTGAAGAAGGCATCCGCGATCCCATCAAAGTCTGTGAATTTCTGAACCGCTTCTACGTTGTGGAAGGCAACAAGCGTGTCAGTGTATTAAAATTCTTCGGTGCAGAAAGCATCCACGCTTACGTAACCCGTATCCTCCCGCAGCGCAATGACACCCGCGAGAATAAGCTCTATTATGAATTTGTTGAATTTTACCGTGATACCGGCATCAATTATATCGAATTCACAAAGCTTGGCAGCTTCCGCCTTCTCTTAGATGAGATGGGCAAACAGCCGGGAACACTTTGGACAGATGAAGAAAAACAGGATTTTTCCTCTGCCTACCACTATTTTGCAAAATGTTTCCGCTCCAAAGTAAACCGCAAGCTGTCAATTACCCCCGGAGACGGTTTCCTGACCTGCATCAAGGTTTACGGCTACGAAAAGATGAAGGAAGCTACAGAAGAGCAGATCAACACCATGCTGTCCAAACTGAAGGAAGAACTGGTCACCACTGCTACCGAAAATCCGGTTGCCTTATCGATGCAGCCTGTACAGGAGAAAAAACCGGGTCTGACCAAGATCATTAACAATATTCTGCCCGTTGCACAGCCCAAATTAAAGGTCGCTTTTATCTATGATAAACGCCCTGATGTATCAACCTGGATCTACGGACATGAGATGGGACGTATGCACCTTGAAGAGGTTCTCAAGGACAAGGTTGAAACAACCGCATTTACCTATATTAATACGGAAGAACTGGCAGACAAAGCGCTGGGCAATATTATCAATCAGGGCTACTCGACCATATTTGTTACTTCCCCTCAGCTGATCGATTCCTGTGTACGCGCAGCAGTTGATCATCCCGAAGTACGGATTCTCAACTGTTCCCTGAATACCTCTTATCACAGCATCCGAACCTACTACTCCAGAATCTATGAAGCCAAGTTTTTAACAGGTGTGGCAGCCGGCGCTATGTGTGAGGACGGACGGATCGGCTATCTGGCGGATTATCCGCTGTACGGCACGATTGCCAGCATCAATGCATTTGCACTGGGCGCGCGCATGGTCAATCCACGGGCAAAGATCTATCTTGACTGGACTTGTCTGAAGGATAAGGATCCTCTGGAACTGTTCCGCCGCGAAAATATCAATTATATTTCCGGTATGGACAATATCAAGCCCAAAGCTGCCTCCAGAGAATTCGGACTTTATCTTCTAAATGAAGATACCCGTGAAAATCTGATGCTTCCCGTGTGGAACTGGGGCGTATTCTATGAACGTCTTGTCCGCGATATTTTAGACGGCACCTGGAAAGCGGAAGAACCGGAGGAAACCAGCGTAAGCCGCAAGGCCATCAACTACTGGTGGGGAATGTCTGCGGGTGTAATCGACGTGATCTGTTCCTCCAAGGTTCCCGCTGCCACAAAGCGCATGGTGGATATTTTCAAAAATGGTATTATCACCGGATTTTTTGCTCCGCTGGGCGGTATTATTACCGATCAGAACGGTATACAGCATGACGGTGGTGATGGATTCAGTCCCGAAGAACTGATCAAAATGGACTGGCTGGCCGATAACATCATCGGTTCCATACCGGAAGAATGGTCTTTAAAGGACGAAAGTGTAGCTTTAGTAAAAGTATCAGGTGTCAAAACACCTAAGCTTGAGTAACGGTTTACCCGATTAAGGGATTTTAAAATGAATATACTTGCACTTGCTGATGTAGAATCAAAATTTTTCTGGGATTTTTACAGACCCGGTAAACTTGATAATGTGGATCTGATCTTATCCTGCGGTGACCTTCGTTCCGAATATCTGGATTTTCTGACCACATTTGCCAAATGCCCTGTATTATACGTACATGGCAATCACGATACCCGCTATACCCGCAGACCGCCAGAAGGCTGTCTGTGCATCGAGGATCAGATTTATGTATACAAAGGAATTCGTATTCTGGGATTAGGCGGCTCCATGCTTTATAACGGAGGACCGCCGTTCCAGTACACGGATTTTCAGATGCGGACACGACTTCTCAAGCTCTGGCTTCAGATCAAATGGCATCGCGGCTTTGATATCCTGCTTACTCATGCCCCGGCTCTGGGACTTGGAGATGGCTCAGACCGGGTTCACCGCGGTTTTGAGATTTTTACCCAGATGCTCCTGCGCTACCATCCCCGCTATCACTTATACGGACATGTCCACGCAGAATACGGAAAGGATTTTATCCGCAGACAGACATTTATGCGGACGGAAGTTATTAATTGCTACGACAAATATCTGTTTGATTACGAAACCGGTGAAGATATTTTCTCAAGAGAATACTGTCAAAACGATATTTCTGATATTCTGGACTTTAATTCCGAAAATCAGTTTCTATTATAACACAACACAGGAGGTTAACCATGTCTCATTCAATTACCGGTCACACCGGTCTGCTGTGTCTTCTGGGAAGTCCCGTAGAACACAGCATTTCCCCTGCCATGCACAACGAAGCCTGCGAGCTTCTTGATCTGGATTATAAATACCTGGCTTTTAACGTTTCAGAAGAACAGATGAAAACAGCCGTTGAGGGACTCCGCACCATGAACTGCCGCGGATGGAATATTACAATGCCCGGCAAAAATATCATGTGCAAGCTTGCCGACAAGCTCTCTCCCGCCTCTGAAATTTCAGGTGCCTGCAACACGATCGTAAATGATAACGGTGTACTGACCGGCTATACCACCGACGGTATCGGCTTTATGAGCGCCGTAAAAGATTGTGGCGAGGATATCATCGGCAAAAAAATGACTCTTCTCGGCGCAGGCGGAGCTGCCACTGCCATTCTGGTACAGGCCGCATTAGACGGACTGAAGGAAATCCGCGTATTTAACGTGCGTGACGGCTTCTATGAACGCGCAGAAGCAATCGTTTCCAAACTCAATGAACGTACCTCCTGCAAGGTAACGCTTCACGATTACTCCGACCCCGAAATCCTGCGCGCATCTATTGCTGACAGCGATATCCTGGTCAACGGTACCTCCGTCGGTATGGCTCCCGGCACAGACCGCACCATTATCACGGACACAAGCATGTTCCACCCGAACCTGTTCGTCTTCGATGTCATCTACAATCCGCAGGAAACCCGCCTTTTAAAAGAAGCAAAAGCCGCCGGCTGCCGCACGGCCAACGGCATGTACATGCTCCTCTATCAGGGCGCGGCTTCCTTTGAACTTTGGACAGGCAAAAAAATGCCGGTGGATGCAATCAAGGAGAAGTTTTTTGACAAAATAAAATAAACAGCTGCTGGTTCCCGGACAAAAGTTTTGCTCCGGGAACCAGCTCGCTGTTTTATTTTTTCCCAAACAGCCGTTTTAACCAGCCGCCGGAATTTTCACTTTTATCTGCAGCTTTACTTTTATCTGTTGTATCTGCAGTTTTTGTAGATTCTGCTGCTTCTGTGCCTTCTGCAGTTTCTGCAGCTTCTGCAGTTT
>JAUNPP010000025.1:0-10090 GCA_030536685.1 Lachnospiraceae bacterium | reverse complement strand
CGTAGCTTCTTCTGCAGTTTCCGTGCCTTCTTCTGCAGCGTCTTTTTCTATATCTTCTGCGGAGCCTGCAATTTCTTCTTCATACAATGGTTCATCCTGCAGATTTTCGTAGATTTCCCGGCACTGTTCGCTGTCGTCCAGACATCTTCCGGCGATTTCGAAGGCTTCTCTTAGCTGGTCATTTACCTCCTCGTTGCGGGTCTCCTGATAAAACCGGCCCAGGTTATAGCTGGCGATTGCAAGATCCGGGAGATGGGATTCGTCTGCTCTGGCCATTCGGCGATAAATTCCCACAGATGCTTTGTAGCTGGCTTCCGCTTCATTTAACTGCGCGATATCCCAGTAAAGAAGTCCCAGTTCCGTAAAAAGAAGCGCTGCTTTGCCCTGATATTTCAGTTCCGGAAGTCCCTGATAAAGACCGGCTGCCTGGATATAGCTTTTTGCAGCATCTTCAAACTGCGCGCTCTCCCGCTGCTGTTCTGCCTGTTTCTCCAGGTTTTCGGCAAATTCTATCCTCTGGCTGACTGCTGCTTTCTGTTCTTCATTCATAGCTTCGTAGAGCTGGCCGCACATCTTGCTGCTGTTTCTGCGAGCCTGACAGATTTCATATGCTTTCTGCATATGGGATACTGCTTTCTGCGACTGGTTCATTCCACGGTAAATATGCGCCAGATTGTAGTTGACCATTCCGAGAGAAGGTTCATATTCATCCGCATTCTTCTGCGCCAGCTCCGTATACAGCTCAAATGCCTCCGTATAACCGGCTTCGGCGTCCTCGTAACGCTTCTGTTTCATATAAAGAACGCCAAGTGTATTCGCTGCCATGGCAATTTTCTTCTTCAGCAGCTCTTCTGTTTTTTCATCGGAGCTGTTATTTTTCAAAAACTCCCGCTGAAGCTTCATGGCCTCACTAAAGTTTTCCTCTGCCTTTTCCATATTTTCCATGCGGTTGTACAGACTGCCCAGATTGCCGAAAATATCCGCCAGATGAAGTTTGCCTTCCCTGTCCTCTTCTGCCAGTCCTTTGCGGATCTTCAGAACCTCCAGATACATCTTCTCTGCTTCCTCAAAACGGCCGGTCTGGACATACAATGCTCCCAGATTCGTACCGCTGGTTGCTGCCAGAGCCAGGTAACTGTCCCCTTTCTTTTCAGCAAGAAGCTTTCTGGTTCTCAGCGCCTCCAGATACATCGGCTCCGCTTCTTTTAAGCGGCCGGTTCGATAATATAAGGTCCCCAGGTTATGATAGGGCAGAGACAGATCCTGAAGATAGGTATTCTCATCTGCCTTTGTCAGCTTTCTCTGAATCATCAAAGATTCCTTATAAGCAGCTTCGGCCGTCTCAATTTTATTCTCCCTGTCACAGGCACAGCCGTAATTCAGGAAATTTTTTGCCATATCTGAAAAATGCTTTCTGTCCTCTCTTGGAATGATATTCTTTTCATCAATTGCAGAAACACGTCTCATAATATCATTTCGAACAGGCTGCATATCCTCCTGCGGCTTAAAATACGCAACGATTTCGGCTCTTTTAAGCTGCATCAGTCCCCGCAGAAGATCGCTCATCTCCCCCGGTGATACCTCTTCCTTTTTGCAGAAAAAAACAACACAGCAGAGTACGCATCTTCTGGCAATCTCCGTCAGCTCGCTGCGAAGTTCCTTTACCGAATACTGTCCTCCCTCTGTTTTATCCAGAGCTCTGCCATAGTCCTTCATCTCCACTCTCAAATTAAACTTTTCATACACCTGATTTAAACCAGCTGCAAACTCTTCCATCCGGCTGCAGTCCTCGCCTGACACACCAGCGGGGGACACCGTAAATATAGTAATTACTTTCATCTATCTGAAAACCTCTTTTCCTGATTTTGTTCACAGCAACAGTATATCATTCTCTGGTTTCCTGAAACAACCATTTTTATGTAAAATATGCGATTTTCGAAGAAATTTATAAATACTTTCCGATTTGTTAATCTTTTTATGTGGTAAAAACCCTCATGATTTTGTATAATAGATTTACTATTATAAATTTATTTTTTATCATTTTAACAAGGAGGATATGCCATGGAAACATCTATAACCGGTTTTCAAACAGAAACACCACCTACCTATCTTAATAATACTTATGAAATCACATCCCGGATCGGCTATCTAATCGGAGTCAAAAAAGAAATCTTTGAGAACGAAAGCAGCACACTTCAGCAAAAATGCTACAATCTTCTGAATGAGATCAAATCCGCTCGAATCATCAGAAATCTCTGCATTCTTCGGACAGTTTTATTTAAAAGATATAAGTATATCAACCACGAAATATATTATAATATGAAGAATCTCCACACTTTGCCTGAATATGTACCGGAAGGACTGTTAAGGGATCTTTCAGATGATGGGATGGATGTAATTCATGCAAACTGGCAGCTGAATCAATATATCGTTTTTGTCAGTACCGAGATTAAACAGCGCATCGCCGACTGCCGGGAACTGTTTCCGCTCTGGATCAACTGGGATTATATCAAAGAACTGTTTATCATTCCCAAGATTGCTGAGAACAAGCAGCTGAAGGCCGTCTGGGGATATTACACCAACCATCTTGACAGATATCCATTTCAGATGTTCATCAACTGGAAAGCACAGGATGACGGCAATATCCTGCTCAACGATGAAAAATTTATTAAGATCTTATATGGTATTCACGGAAAGGTATTTTACGATACGAACAAGCTGAAAGACGCCAGCGATTATACAAAAACCAGTATTTATAATTATATTCAGCAGGGTGAAAATCTGGCCATTGTCGTTGACTGTGAGAACGCAGACCCTTACAAATTATATTCCATGCTGAACAATCTCGATGGCGACAATCTGCGCAAGGTCAGCAAAATCATTCTTTATAACGATATCCACGCCTCAACTGCCTGGAAATTATTTAACCGTTTTGTCAACATTTCCGTAGAACACAAAATGATTTCACGTGTTAAAGAGAACAAATCACTGGTCGATATTCAGCTCGCCGTCGGCACCTGCCGCGAATATTACGAAAATCGAATTGATTCCTTTATTTTGATTTCGTCTGACTCTGATTACTGGGGACTTATCCAGGAAATGCCCGAATGCCGTTTTCTTGTGATGGTGGAATATGAAAAATGCAGCGGCGCTATTATCAGCGCCATGAAAGAGAACGGTATTACCTACTGCTATCTGGATGATTTCTGTTCCAACAATCTGGAAGCGATTCAGGCCGAGGCCCTCTTAATCGAAATGCGGGCCTATTTTTCCGAACACCAGATTTCTGTTCAGGAACTGATCCAGGAATCCGTATACAATACACGCGCCACTATGAGCGACAAGGAGCTGGAACAGTTCAAGAAACGCTACCTGAGTAAAATGCGGGTCGTGGTGGAGAATGAAATGATTCGGATTGAAATTTGATGCTTATTATGCTTCCTATGCTTCCGTTGGTTCTGCTTCTTGGGCAAATTCTCCGTTTAGGCTGAATGCATGATTCATTGGGCCGCTTCCTTTTCCAAGGTCGAGCATGGCTTCTAATGCACCGGAAATATATTCTTTTCCTCTTTGTACAGCCGCCGTCATGTCAAATCCTTTTGCCAGATTTGATGCGATTGCGCTGGATAAGGTACAGCCGGTTCCGTGGGTGTTGGGATTTTGGATTCGTCTGCCGTAAAACCAGCGGTAGTGACCGTTTTCATACAGCAGGTCATTTGCGTCATTCAGACTGTGTCCTCCTTTTAAAAGAACCGCGCAGCCATAAAGCTCATTGATCCGTTTTGCTGCAGCGATCATATCCGCTTCACTTTGAACGGACATTTCCGCCAGTACCTCCGCTTCCGGGATATTGGGGGTGATCAGCGCTGCAAGCGGCAGAAGCTCCTGTTTTAACGTAGCAACCGCATCGTCATCGATCAGCTTCGCACCGCTTGTTGCCACCATCACCGGGTCCACCACGATATTATCTGCTTCATAGCTTCTTAAACACTCTGCAATCGTCCGAATCAAAGCAGCTGACGATACCATTCCGATCTTCACCGCATCGGGGCGGATATCTGTAAATATGGCGTCGATCTGCTGTTTTAAAAATTCGGGAGTTACCTCTGAAATCCCTGTCACACCGGTTGTATTCTGCGCAGTCAATGCGGTGATCGCAGTCATCGCATAAACGCCATTCATTGTCATGGTCTTAATATCGGCCTGAATACCGGCGCCTCCGCTGGAATCGCTTCCTGCAATTGATAATGCTGTTTTCATAATCTGTCTCCTTTACTCTTATGCATTATTTTTATTAAGCGACAGAAAGTGGTGCCCCCGCTCTGCCGCTGAAAATGAAAAGGGAAGCTGCCTGATTCAAGTAACTTCCCATAATGTACAATACTTATATCCTCAGTCATCCCTACGTTGGCATTATCCAAATCAGGTTAACGGGTCGGAGATAGAATCTCCCTCTCAGCCTGTAACACAAGCTCCCCTGCTGTTCAATTTTCGTACTTATTATATATCGGTTTTCAGTAAAATGCAAGAAAAAGGGCATGGGGGCTGTTCAGATATTTCTGGACAGTAGGGGTGTCCAGGGGACGCAAGCCGGCTATGATACGAAGTCTGTCCGGAGCTAAGGGGCGCTTTCAGCGCCAATACGCTCCTTGCAGACTTGTATCATAGCCGGCTTGCTGGTTTTTGCAGCTTTTACTGTCATGAAATGCTGAACAGCTGCTGGAAGATAAACGCGTGAAATTTCTTATTTTATTTCTTACTTCATTTCCTACTTCATTTGTTATTTTATTTCTTACTTGCCTGCTTTTAATGATTCGATGTCCAGCATGTGTCCAGCAAATATGCGTACAATATAATGGTCTTCGTTCCAGGCTATGTTAAGAGAATTTAAAGAACGGGATAAAATTTCCTCTTCTATGGCAATTCGTTCCTCTTCCGTACTTCCCGTATCAGATTCTCTGTCTCTTTTCACTATGAGGTCAACAAAAGCTTTTTCCAGTTCTTCGTTTTTCAGATCTTTGATTTTTTCTTTGCTGTAATACCAATAGTTATCGGGCAGACCAAATGGATCTGCAGTGCCTTCTCCATACAAACTTTTTATTTGTTCATGGACTGCTTCTCCATCTTCTTTGGAAAATTCCAGTTCAAATCCAAATACAAGTTCTGCATCCAGATTTGGATACCAGCCATCTTCATAATATTTTTTATTATGTATAATCTCCATGATTACTTTTGCATCTTTTCCAAAAGCTTTAAGTGGTTCTTCAAAAGTAATACGTTCACTGCTGGCAGAATCGGGATCTTCTTTTGCAGTATACTTTTTTCCATCCAGTACTTTCAGCGCTTCATCCCTGGTCATTCCCCACGAAATGCCTTCAATAGGAGCTGGAATTCCGTATTCAGATACTTTTTCGGGCTGTTTAACAGTCTTATTTTCTGTCGTACATCCTGGTAAGGATAGAATACATACCATCACAACACATAACAGCAGCAACTTACTTTTTGCATTTTTAATCATGTCTCATCCCCCTCTCTAATCTTCATGAAACCCATGTACATACTGCGATATCTATATTATACTATATCGCTTTTGCATGGAGCTAAGCTGTCCGCCAAAACATTGTTTTTTGTCCACCAAAATATTATTTCACCGGTTTTTCCTTGTAAAATAACAAAACTTCTGTTATAAACTGATTTTTCTCAATCTTATATTTTAACATGCCTCCATTTTTTCTTGCAGCAGAGTCAATATTTAACATTCCCCAGCCATGAAACAGGGGATTCTCCTTTGTTGTTTCCGGAAATTTGCCAGTAACTGTTATATTTTCAGAACAGGGATTTTTCACTTTAATTACCAAAAACTTCTGAATTTTTTGCATCGTCAGCTGAATTGGCCCATTACTTTCTATTTTCAGAACAGCCTCTATTGCATTATCTAATAAATTACATAGAATCGCAGACATATCCTTTGAAGGAATCTGACAGTTCGGCAAAAAATCAATATTCACATCATATTTAATTCCTGCTTCTTTCATTTTGGCAAATTTGCTATTAAGAATAATGTCTATAACATCAATTCCGGTTAAGATAAAGTCTTCTGATTTTCTAATAGGGTCACTGATATCCTCTATATATTGCTGAATTCCAGCTGAATCATTGTTAAGAGCCAGCTGGTATAACACATTTAAATGATTATTGATATCATGATACAGCCTGGCATTCTGTGTATAAATCCCTTGTACATGGCTGTATTTTTTATCCAGTAACTGATAATTTCTTTCTGATAATTCACATCTTGCCTGTTCCTCTTTTTTCTTAATAAACGAATACGAACCCCAGAAAAGAAGTACTAATATTACGAAAATCCAAAAAGAAATATCCGATATAGATGGCATACATACTTTCAATATCTGATTCAACACAAAAACGGCGCTGACCATTCCAATACCTGAAATCAAAATGGATTCAAAATTCTTTTTGCGTATTTTAATTTTCTTCAAAAATGGTTTTAATATCCAAAGCATTAAAATCCATGAAAGTATAATAAAAAACACCATTCTAATTCATCTCCATCAAATGCGAAAATCAGCTCACGGCATACTCACCCTATCTGTTCTCCCCAAAACGTAAGCAGCCGGGCTTTTATCTCTTCTATTTTGCCATGGCTCGCCGGCAGGGAAATTCCGTTTTCCAGCTCAACAAAATCATCTTTTACACAGCTGATATGAGATATATTTACAATAATCCCCCTGTCAATGTACATAAAATCTTTTGAATTCAATTCCTCAAACACCACTGCAAGACTTTTTCTTATCTTTGTTTCACTGTTATCCCTTAAAACAATACATGAATTTTTCCCTTCTTTTTTAATAAACATGATTCTATGATAAGAAATTTTTTCCAATCGACTGGGAGTCAATATTTTATAATACTGCCCTGATTGTAAAGAAATCCTATGACTTGCATCCTGCAATGCTGATTTCAGACGCATATCAATTTGATTTTTCGGTATGTAACGAAAAACAGACAATTCATATGCATCAACTGCATATTTCAAATATGATGTAATAAAAATAACCAGCACTTCCGGCAGATATTTTCTGGCAGCAGCAACAAGCTCCATACCTCCCACACAGGGCATCTCAATATCACTTATAATTAAATCAAAATATTTTCCATCCTGTATATCCCATATCAATTGTCTGCTCTGAGTATATTTTATAATTTCAGCTGTAATGTTTAATTCTTTAAGACACGCTTTTACTTTAATATTCAACAACTCTGCGGTGTTTTCCTCATCATCGCAGATAGCTATATAAATCATCAAAAGGCTCCTGTAATAAAAGTAATTTTACTTTTCAAAGATAATCGACTGTCTTTTACTCTGTTTCATTAGTTTATCACATAAGATTATATATATCAACTTCTCAGCATGTTCAAATTCTTTTTTAGCTCATTATGTAGATTTTTATATAAAAAGCAAAAAGCATGGAACCTGTGATACAAGCTCCCCTGCTGTTCAATTTTCGTACTCAATTATATATCGCATTTTTTGCAAAATGCAAGAGAAAAAAGCATTGTAAAATTAGCGTAAAATTGTTTCATATAAAACAACCTCTGCTGCAAAAGTATCCGAAAAAACAGCTGTAGTGACAACCACAGCAGCACCCACAGCAGCAACCACAACAGTTAAGACAGCTGCGAAACGTCTGGCAGCTCCCGTTGCAAAAGCAGAACCGGTTAGTCAGACATATGTAAAAATCAGCTGGAAGGGCGTATCCGGAGCAGACGGTTACTGTATCTCCATGAAAACCGGAAATAAATGGAAAACAGTCGGCTCCTACAAATCCACAACCCGCTGGGTAAGACTTCATAACATGAAGCCGAATACCACTTATACCTTTAAAGTACGCGCTTATACTAACGTGACAAATCAAACCGTATGGGGTTCTTACAGCAAACCCGTAACTGCTCTTACAGCAAAAAGAACCAAATAAACTCTATCTTTATCATATCAGCCGGATGTGTTTTAAGAACACATCCGGCTTTTTGAAAATTTGGATAAAATTTTACCTTAATTAACCAATCCTATCCTGCAGCAGAATTTCTCCCGTATATAAATCCACATACACATACGTAATATTTTTAAATAACTCATCTGGTTTTTCATAAGAAATTTTCCAGGCAAGCCTCGTTACAGAATAATTGTGATAGTTCTTCTCTATACCAGCAATTTCTGTAATTACTGTTTTTTCTTCTGTCAACGCTTTCTGTACTATACTTTTATCCGTTTCCTCACTGAATTTTTCTCTGTAAGACTGAATTACTTCGTACTTTGGATGAACAATTTCTATCTCCGCAGCAACTTTCGTCGTTTTATCATTCAAAATACTCTCAGAACATGCTTTATCTGCAATTTTCCGTGCTTCCTGTTCTGTTAAGGGTACATCACCTTCTTTATGATCATCCAAAAGCGGCACATAAAATGAATTACACAGAATCAGTTTTCCATTCGTAGGATCAATACTGATTCGAGCTTCTTCATAAGGATTCCGTAATGAAACTGTTTTTCCATTTAATTCAATATCCAGATTCCGGCAGAAAGAATACATCCAGCAGTGATCATCTATTTTTGATACATTTGTGTACTGATATCCCTGCGGATAAGGCAGCCTCTCATACCAGCCCCTTGCCGCTTCCAGAGCTTTTTTATCACTCATTACCGTTCCCTGATTTGAATTTTCTCCTCTCCAGAAATGCGCTTTTAGAAAATTCCCACTCTCTCTGTCAAATGTAACGCTGGTCTTATCTTGATTTCCTTCCATCGGAAATGTAATCTCCACCTCTTCACGGTTCCATACTTCATTTTTTTGATACTGCAGCTTCATCTTTGAAACATCCACGCTCTCTGCACCAATCATCTGCAGAACAGCCTGCGCTTTTTGCAGAAACTCAGCACTCGATAACACCTGGGAAGAGCTCTCTTTTTCTTTTTCTTTCTCTTTTTCTCCTACATAATCCTGTTTTGATTCATCCCATGTATAAGAAGAAGTTCCATGAACTTTCACCGAATCTCCTTTATACGTTCCCGGATTCTGAGGGTACCATTTTCCATAAGATGCCGCTGCTCCAATACTGCAAACCAGTACCAAAACAGCTGCCAGCACCATATAGATTTTTAGCTTTTTTCGTTTTCCAGATTTGCCGGCTTCATTCTTAACTGTCTTATTCCGGTTCATCTTCACTTTTTCTGTTTTTAAAACCGTACTGGCCCCAATTTTTTCCTTAAATTTATCTTCGATTTCCTTACAGCCTTCATACTTCATATCACTTTCCAGAAACTCCTGTAAAACATCCAAATTTTCATCATTTATATCTTCCCAAAATCGTTTCATTCCCTATCCTCCAAACTTTTCTTCAATCGCCTTTTCCCTGTTCGGATTCTGCTGTATACTTCAGCAGCCGGTAAATTCAATTTTGCCGCTATTAAAGCAGGCTTCATTTCATAAATCAATCTCAGCATAAGAATTTCCCTGTCAGGGAACTCCAGATTTTGAATCTGCATCAAAATCTTTGTTGTCTGCTGCTTTTCCAAAAACTGCAAAAACACGGTGTCTTCCTCTAAATTCCCCGACTGCTTCCATTCTTCCCCGGTCTCCTCAGCAGAAAGTACTTCCCGATACTTTTTTCTCAGACAATCAATTGCCGTACTTCTTGTTTTCACACACAGCCAGGTCTTAATGCTTCCACGTTTCTCATCAAACTGCTCCGGATGTTCCCACAAAGACAAAAAAACATCTGAAATCACATCTTCCACGTCCTCCCTGCTCCCGTAACCGTTCAGAATCCCCGCTGCCAATGTCCAAAGAAGTCTGCTGTAATCCTGCATTAACTCCTCATAAACCTCCGGCTTGCGCAGCAAAATCCCACTTATTACTTCTTTCGGTTTCATAACTGCTCCTCCAATGTTAAGTAAATATAATTTACCATACCTCAGCATACAAGGGGGACACACGCCCGAACCGTGATATTTACGCTCCCTTGTACACTCAGGTAAAGTTCCTTCTTACACTCCGGCCAAATTCCTTCT
>JAUNPP010000179.1 GCA_030536685.1 Lachnospiraceae bacterium | reverse complement strand
GATGGAAATAAGCGAATAGCAGCGGCAATGTTTTTGTACTTTCTTGATAAAAATGGAGTACTATTTGTGGATGGAAAGAAGTTGATTGATGATCATACGTTGGTTGCGTTGACCATTATGATTGCAGAATCAAAACCGGAAGAGAAAGAAATGATGATCAGTGTAATAATGAACTGCATAGCATAAGCAGCATGGATAAATTCCAATACGTAGCCATTAAATTTCAACAGAATAAGGTTTGCATGGAAGGAACCACAAGACATATCAGTGTATCAGTGGATTAAATTTCAACAGAATAAGGTTTGCATGGAGCATCGGTCAAAAATGGCTGGTGCTTTTTGTGTGCTGAAAAATTATGTAGAAGAAACCTTTGAAGGTTCTCTTCCGGCCTTTTGTGGAAGCTGTTCGGTTTTTTAATCCTTTCGTTCCACTGGTTCAATCCGTTATGCTGGCTTGCATATATGCTGTTTTGCCGGGATATAGAAACTGCCTGTGATGAGAAGGTTATTCGGGAAATGAATAGTACAGAGAGAAAGGCTTATGCAGCCGCTTTGCTGGACTGCAGTCTGAAGAGCCGCATGATTACTGTGTATCCTCTGACATTCGGCGAGATCAGTGTGAAAGACCGCGTGAAGAGAGTTCTGAACTATAAAAAAACGGCGAACGGAGTTGTCATTGCGGCACTCGGCATTTGTATTGCCGTTGCCGCGTGTTTTTTGACAAATCCGAAAATTGAGGACAATATACCTGCAGATTCGCAGATATCTGAAAATATTTTGGAATCTGCAGGTTTCTAAAGTTCCATAATTCCTATAACTTCTATAATTCCTATAATTCGGCTTTCAGCAGCCGAATGGCATTTTGTCCCATAATATTGGCACGTTCTTCGTCGGTTAATGTCATATCGTCAAACATTTTCCGATAAGTAATCTGGCTGCTCCAGGGGGAGTCCGTGGCAAAGAGGATGCGGTCTGTACCGTGTTTTCCTGCCAGACGAAGAAAATCCTTCGGGTTCATCATCATGGATTCTTCCGGAGTACGGTTTGTGCCGGGTGCGGGTTCTATGATTCCGAGGGAAAATGCCGTATCCAGCCAGACGGGAGCTCCGGCAAGATCCTGTTCAACCTCTTTCCAGCAATCCCAGCCGCCCATGTGGGCCAGTACAAGCTTCGGCGGGGAAAGCTCCTTCAGTACATGATGAATATGAGAAACAGAGGTAAAATTGTGCCCCGGGATTCCAATATCCATGCCCGCGTGAGTCAGGACGATCAGTCCAAGTTCACAGGCAGCATCTATGATTCGCAGAAAACGGATATCATCGAAATCCACCCCCTGATAGGCGGGGTGGATTTTAATGCCGCGGATGCCCATGTCGTGAAGCCTGCGCAGCTCTGCCTTATAGTTTTCGTAATCGGGGTGCATACCGCCAAATGGGATCAGCCCGGTTTCTTTAGCAGATACCAGTGCCTGCCCGGCGAGTGTGTTCAGCTTTTCTACCTGTCCGGGATTTGTCATAACCGGAAGCGTGATGCTGTAATCAACAGAAGCCTGCTTCATCGAGGCCTGGAGGCCTCCCGCGGTTGCATCCGTATATGGGCAGGAGCGGGAGAGCAGCTGCAGCTTGCCGATTACATTTCCCGCGATTTTGTCAGGAAATATATGTGTATGAAAATCAATGACCATAATGTATCTGTATTCCCTTTATCTGTATTCCTTTGCCAGAGCTTCGAATGCTGCCAGGGAGCGCTCAATACGCGCTGTAGGTACGCAGTAGGAAATTCTGGTATGTCCGGGGCAGCCGAATCCTGTTCCGGGAACGATCAGCAGATTATATTTTTTGGCCTTTTCGCAGAATGCAAGGTCGTCAGCTTCCAGAGTACGGGGGAACATATAGAAGGTTCCGCCGGGTTCTACAACGTGGTAGCCCATCTCACGAAGGCTCTTTAACAGCAGGTTTTTATTGGTCTCATAGACGGAAATATCGGCAGTTTCACTGGCACAGGCAGCACAGATATGCTGGAACATGCTGGGAGCGCATACGTAGCCGAGAGAGCGGCCTGCGCCTGCGATAGCGGCGTAAACCAGTCTGGAATCTGCCATCTCATCGGGAACCAGCACATAGCCGAGACGTTCGCCGGGCAGAGACAGGGATTTGGACCAGGAGTAGCAGACCAGCGTATTATCATAATATCGGGGCAGGAAAGGAACCTTGGTGTTTCCAAATACGATTTCGCGGTAAGGTTCATCGGAAATCAGATAGATGGGTTCTCCATATTCCTGTGACTTACGTTTCAGGATTTCGGCCAGCTTCTTTACGGTTTCTTCAGAATAAACGGCGCCTGAGGGGTTATTGGGAGAATTTACGATGACTCCCTTTGTATGTTCGTTGATCGCTGCCTCAAATTTATCAAAATCAATCTGAAATGCTTCCACGTCAGCGGGAATCAGTACCATCTTTGCACCGGCTCCTTCGATAAATACCTTGTATTCAGGAAAATAGGGGGCAAATACGATAAATTCATCGCCGGGGCAGGCAAGACCGTTAAAACAGCAGCAGAGCGCAGCTGCGGCTCCTGCTGTCAGGTAGAGATTGTCCGGGTTGTAGTTTGTTCCAAAACGGGCATTCAGAGAATCTGCAATTGCTTTTCTGGCGGAAGCATCACCCTGTGCGCTTGTGTAACCGTGGAGAATGACCGGATCCATATTCTGAACCAGATTCAGCGCAGTTTCTGATACGCAGGAGGGAGAGGGAACGCTGGGATTGCCAATAGAGAAATCGAAAACGTTCTCCGCACCGATTTCTGCGGCGCGCATCTTACCAAATTCAAAAAGTTCACGAATTACGGAACGCTGGGTTCCGAGACCAACCATCTTTTCATTCAACATAATAATAAACTCCTTCACACTATTTTGATTCCAGATTGCACTATGCCAAAACGGAAGATACCGGGCACAGACCTGGAAAGTAATATTAAGATAAACTTTAAGTCAATTTGCGGAATCTGTCAACCTGTACGCAGGGGCGAATTTACGTTTTTTTTCAGAGTATGAATTGACTTTTTTTAACAAATATGGTATTCTAAAGCTCAAGTGCCTGTACTTTAACAGTTTAAAGAGACAGAAAAAGAAAAATACAAAGAGAGGAATTATTGTTATGCCTGTTACCGATTTACTGGAAAGGAATTGTAAACTTTATGGAGATGAAGTGGCGCTGGTAGAATTGAATCCGGATATGCCGGATACCAGACGCACCACCTGGAAGGAATATGATCTGATGCAGCCAACCTCTTCTGAACCCTACCGCAGAGAAATCAGCTGGGCTGTTTTTGATGAAAAGGCAAATCGTGTTGCCAATATGCTGCTGGAGCGCGGCGTGAAAAGAGGAGATAAAGTAGCGATTCTGATGTTTAACTGCCTGGAATGGCTGCCGATCTATTTTGGTATTTTAAAAACAGGAGCAATTGCCGTACCATTTAACTTCCGTTTTTCTTCGGATGAGATCATGTACTGTGCTGATCTGGCAGAGGTGGATGTGCTGCTGTTCGGACCGGAGTTTATCGGCCGTATTGAAGCCATTGCAGATAAGCTTTCAAGACACCGTCTGCTCATTTTTGTGGGAGATAACTGTCCTACATTTGCAGAAAGCTATCATGAGCTGGTAGCGGATTGTTCCAGCCGCGCGCCGCTCGTTCGTATTGAGGATGAAGATGACGCTGCAATCTATTTTTCATCCGGAACAACAGGATTTCCGAAGGCAATTTTACATAATCACACCAGTCTGCTGCAGGCAGCACAGATGGAGCAGAAGCACCATGAGACCGGCAGAGAAGATACCTTCCTCTGCATTCCTCCGTTATATCATACCGGTGCGAAATTCCATTGGATGGGCAGCCTGATCGCAGGAAGCAAGGCAGTATTATTAAAAGGAACTTCTCCGGAGGTTATTTTAAATACCGTTTCTCAGGAGCATTGTACGATCGTGTGGCTTCTGGTTCCGTGGGCACAGGATATTCTGGATGCGCTGGATCGTGGAGATCTGAAGCTGTCAGATTATCAGCTGGATCAGTGGCGTCTGATGCATATCGGCGCACAGCCGGTTCCGCCTTCATTGATTCACCGCTGGAAATCATATTTCCCGAATCATAAGTATGATACCAACTATGGTCTTTCCGAGTCGACAGGTCCCGGCTGCGTTCATCTTGGCATGGACAATATTAACAAGGTCGGAGCAATCGGTGTTCCTGGTTACCGCTGGAAATGCAAAATTGTGGATGAAACCGGCAAGGCGGTTCCTATGGGCAACGTAGGAGAGCTTTGTGTCAAAGGCCCCGGTCTGATGACCTGCTATTACAATGATCCGAAAGCTACCGCAGAAACTCTGAAGGATGGCTGGCTGTACACCGGTGATATGGCAATGCAGGATGAGGATGGTTTCTATTTCCTGATAGACCGTAAAAAAGATGTTATTGTCAGCGGTGGTGAAAATATTTATCCGGTACAGATTGAAGATTTCCTGCGTGGCTGCAGCAAGATTAAAGATGCAGCAGTTATCGGACTTCCGGACAAGCGTCTTGGTGAAATTACAGGAGCAGTTCTGGAGGTCAAAGATGGTATGGAATGTACTGAAGAGGAAATCCGTGAATTCTGTATGGATCTGCCCCGCTATAAACGTCCGAAGACCATTATATTTGCGGAAATCCCCAGAAATTCAACCGGTAAGATTGAAAAACCCAAGCTGAGAAAAATGTATGGTGCAGAGCATCTGGTAGCACAGCAGAACAGAGGTTAGATTAGTATCAGGAAAGCGGATATGAATCTAAGATCCATGCATTGCACAGCAGAACAGATGTTAGAGTATGATTATTATCACAAATTACAATTGCAGCACGCAGGAACTGTTTTTTAAGTCCTGCGTGCTGCTGGCAGCTTTATCCTTACTTTTGAATCATCAGAATCAAATAAACTATCAAAGCCTTCAAAAACAAATAACTA
>JAUNPP010000024.1 GCA_030536685.1 Lachnospiraceae bacterium | reverse complement strand
GTTTTTGATGCATCTATGAAATGGCATTTGATTGAGGAATTTGGCCCGGATTCTTTTCAGGTGCAGGATGACGGAACATTGCTGTTTGAACATGAATATACCGATAAAGATGGCTTGATTGCATGGATGCTGTCATGCAGGAATAAGGTCACGGTACTGGAACCGGAGTCTGTCAGAGAGGAACTTTTTGCTATCACTTCCGAATTGGCTAAGAAGTATCAAAAATCGAAATAAGGGAGAAAAACATTATGCCAAGACCACGCAACAAAGAAAATTTAATCATCGCAGCAACGACGAATTATGAGAAGCTGTTAAAACTGATTGAGAGCAGAACAGAAAATGAAAAAAGCAGTTGTTATGATTTCTCTGCTGATGAGAAGAAAAAAGAAGCTCATTGGAAACGGGATAAAAATCTAAGGGATGTTCTGATGCACCTGCATGAGTGGCATCAGCTGCTCCTTGAATGGATAAAGAATCGTGAGGATGGCAGTAATAAGCCATTTTTGATGGAGGGCTATAACTGGAAAACATATGGTGCTATGAATGTTCTCTTTTTTGAACGATGCCAGAAAGTATCTGAGGAGGAGGCTTTGCAGAAATTCATGGATTCCCACAGAAAGGTTATGGAGGCGCTCAATACATTTTCCAACGAAGAATTGTTTACAAATACATACTATCCGTGGGTTGGAGGAAGCTGTATCGGAAGCTATTTTATCAGCACCACGAGCAGTCACTACGACTGGGCGATGAAGAAAATAAAAGCACACAAGAAAATTTCCATAAGGGCAGATTCTGGAAGGAGCAGTAGATATGGCATTTGATTTTAAAAAGGAATATAGAGAGTTTTATATGCCGAAGAACAAACCGGAGATTGTGAACGTTCCGAAAGTGAATTATATAGCTGTTCGGGGGCAGGGAAATCCCAATGAAAAGGGCGGCACATACCAGCAGGCTATCGGTGTGCTCTATGCAGTGGCATATACATTGAAAATGAGTTATAAAACAGATTACAGGATGGAAGGGTTCTTTGAGTATGTGGTGCCGCCGCTGGAAGGATTCTGGTGGCAGAAGGATTTGAAAGGTGTAGATTACACGAATAAGGATACTTTTTGCTGGATATCGGTAATCAGGCTTCCTGATTTTGTGACAAAGAAGGATTTCGAGTGGGCGGTGGAAACTGCTTCAAGAAAGAAGAAAATGGATTGCTCCAGTGCGGAATTTTTAACCGTTGAAGAAGGGCTTTGTATTCAGATTATGCATAAAGGAACATTTGATGATGAGCCTGAAACGGTTGCTGTGATGGATGCTTACCTTGCAGAAAATGGTTATGAAAATGACTTTTCAGATGTAAGGTTTCATCACGAAATTTATCTGTCAGATGCCAGAAGAGTTGCACCGGAAAAATGGAAAACAGTAATCCGGCATCCGATTAAGAAGGGGTGAATTAAGTGGCTACAACGAAGGAATTTCATGATTATGTGGTGGACAGTCTTCAAAGAATCGGGAATATCACCACAAAAAGGATGATGGGCGAATACTGCATTTACTATAGAGATAAGCTGATTGGGGATATCTGCGATAATACCCTGTTCCTGAAATCTACAGAATCGGTGTTGCGGCTAATGCCGGATGCAGAGAGATCATATCCCTATGAAGGCTCCAAAACCCTGATGACTGTGGCAGAGGATGTGGAGAACACAGAACTGATGGAAGCGGTTTTGAATGCAATGTATGATGAACTGCCGGATTCAACGGTGCATTAGGAATTGTTATGTTAGCTGATACAAAGTCAGGTGATGGAAATGAAAGCTGGTAATCGGATAATTGAGCAATATTCAATACAGTTCTATTCCATCAGCCTGTGTTTTGCCCAAAATGTAAAAAAGAGTTCCTGATTAATGTGAATGCTTTTGATGGTGTAGTTGTAAAAGAGAACATAAAATCAATGATATACGATAGCCAGACGCATAAGACGCAGAGCTGTTGACAGATTATATTTCTGTCTGGCTCTGCGTTTTTGCTTATGAGGAATGAAGTTACCGATTAGCCGGAATATTGGAAGAGACAGGACGATATGCTGCATTTCGATTTTTACTGAAAAAGCAGCACTGCAGAGAAGATGCCATTACCTAACCGTGTCACATTGCAATCAGTCAGAAAAATGCCGTACTGGAAATGCGAAGATAAGGAGAAATGTATGAAAGCAAACAGCAGCGATTGGTATAAGAAAGGCTGGTCTTTAGACATTAAGAAACAGTCATGGACAGAAAATACAAAGGAACAGGTGGATTTTATCATCAAAGCCCTGTCTCTGACGGGAAGAGAAAAGATTCTGGATTTGGCGTGCGGTTATGGCAGACACAGCCTTGAACTGGCACGAAGAGGCTATTCAGTAACCGGAGTTGATATTACGCCAGTCTACATAGAGGATGCTGCAAAGACAGCGAAAGAAGAGCATCTGAAGGCAGAGTTTATCTGTGAAGATATCAGAAAACAGAAAGGACTCACCCAGGAAGAGCTTGCGGAAATTCTGTTTGTATCAAGAAGCGCTATTTCAAAATGGGAGTCAGGGCGAGGTTATCCAGGCATTGATTCTCTTAAAGCAATATCGGCGTATTTTGCAATCTCAATGGATGAGCTGCTGTCAAATAAAGAGCTGATATTAGCTGCAGAGCAGGATAACAGGAGAAAGATTTTCCATGTTCAGGATATTGTATTTGGCTTATTGGATTGTTCCGCTGCTTTATTTCTGCTTCTTCCCCTGTTTTCACAGAAGGTAGGCAATGCGTTTATTGGTGTATCGCTCATCGGATTGACGGATATTATGTGGTACACCAGAGCAGTTTATATAGCTATCATCGTACTTACAGTGGTATGTGGCATTTTAATACTGGCATTGCAAAATGTGGATTTATCCGCATGGAGAAAAATACGAGGAGTGCTCTCGGTTACATTGTCTGTGATTGCCTGCCTGGTATTTATTGCCACATCTCAGATATATGCGGCACTCTTATTCTTTCTGTTTATGCTTATCAAAGGAATTTTACTCATAAAACGGAAATGACACGGAAAGTATCGCTTGTGTGATGGCAGTGACAACCTGCGCATTCCGATCTGTGGCGGTTAGGCTGCAAGTTTAATAAAAACTCAGGCAACGAGCAGTCACTACGACTGGGCGATGAAGAAAATAAAAGCACACAAGAAAATTTGAAGTTAAAAGTGAACCTTTTATCCCCTTCAGGTGTATTTCTATATGAAGATGGACAAATTCCTTACTGGCTGTAAGGGAGATTAACCATAATTATATTGCAAGGGAGGTCAGAAAAATGATTGATCAGTATATCAGACAATACGGAAAACGATTATATGGACTTTGCCTGTATCTCTGTACTGATCCTTATGATGCTGATGACCTGTATCAGGACACGTGGATGAAAGTGGTAAAGAATATCTCACAGTATAGTTCGGATAAACCATTTGAACCGTGGCTGACTCGAATTTGTGTCAATACATATCGCAATACCCTGAGGCGGATTGCCAGAAGTCCGATTTTCAATTATTTTCATGATAATGAAGAAAAAGATGCGGCTATTGAGGGCGTTTTCATTTCGGAGGGTGAAGACTACTCTTCGCTGCATGAAGCGATTGATCGTCTGCCGGAAAAGTACCGGGTTACAGTGCTTTTATATTATTTTCAGGAAATGGATATTCATTCAACGGCGGAAGTTCTCGGAATTCCTCCTGGTACGGTGAAATCGAGATTATGCATAGCACGCAAAAAATTGAAGGAGGTATTAGAGAATGAAGCAGATCTACAATTTTGAGTGCAAATCTCCGCCGGTCTTAAATGAAAAAATGCTGCTTGCAAAGCTTGAGCAGAAAAAACTGCAGAGACAAACGTTTCTTTTGGCCGTCGGAGCTGTTCTTTTAAATATTTGTCTTTTTATCGCGGCTTTTTGTCTGCTGTTTCTTGAGCCGGCGCTTGCGTTGATTGTCTTTGCCTACGCCTGCATTTCTATCGCCGGCAGCGGTATCATAACTATCGTATTTGTACAGAGAAAGGAGGCATTTTGAAATGCGCTTAAGTTTTGTGATGTTACTCTTTCCGGTGATGCTCCTGATAATACCGGTTTTAATAGGGGTGTATGTTTATTCGGATGCCCGAAACCGGAATATGAATGCGGTTTTATGGGCGCTGATAGCGGTGTTTGCACCTTCCCTGATAGGTTTTATTATTTATCTTCTGGTGCGCAGCAGTCATTCCAATCTGAAATGCCCCAAATGTAAGGCATCTGTAACGGAACAGTACGCTGTCTGTCCCAACTGCGGGACAAAGCTGAAGGCTGTCTGTTCAAGCTGCGGTATTCCTGTTGAACAGGAGTGGAAGGTTTGTCCAAACTGCGCTCAGCCGCTGCCTGAGTATCAGATGGATTGTACTCCGCCTGTTCGGGCAAAGGACAAAAATCTCGGGAAAATTCTGGCAGCAATTATTATTGTACCTGTTCTTTTCATCATCATTGCAGTTTTATCCTTTGGCGCATATGATTCATCCGGCGCTGCTTCCATGATGTCTGCAAGCTATACTTCCGAGGAATATCTGGAAATGATGGAAAATCCGGAGGTTGACAGATGGTGGGAGGAGTGTCAGAAAAAAAAGGCATATCAGGAAGGAGAAAATACAGCTTATGTACTGCGTTACTATTCTTTTCTTGATCATGAAGAAGAGAAAGATTTTAACACAACCTGCTATGCCATATACATTCCATCTGTAGGAGCAGAAAGCAATATCAGCGTGGATTATTCCGGAACTTTCAAAAAAACAATGGATTTAAGGTTTACATCAGGTGGAAAAAAAGAAGCAGCTATCCATTGTATTACAAGCAAATCGGATGATTCGCTGACTTTGAAGCTTTACCGGGACGAAAAAGAAATAAACTATGAAATTCTGGACGTTCCCTTCCCTACAGAACCTGTAGAATCCGAAGAGGAAAGATAAAGCGGATATCAGCCCCCAAAATGGCTGGAATAAAACGGATATCAGCTTCCCAAATGGCTAGATATGCTTTATCCACTCTTTTGCCAGCTCAATCCAGCTCTGACATTCTTCCTGAATGGCGGAGCCGTCCTCATGGGAGGTTTCCTCATTTGCCAGGCTCAGTCCGTGTATACCGAAAGGATAAATATGAAGTTCAGCTGGTATACCATGGCTGTGAAGTGCCTGGAAGAACAGCAGCGAATTTTCGACAGGTACCGTGGTATCGGACGCCGTATGCCACAGAAAAGTCTTTGGAGTATCTTTGCTCACCTGCTTTTCAAGAGACATCTCCTCCAGAAGCTCATTTTCGCGTTCACCAAGCAGGTTTTCAAATGAACCGCGATGCGCCAGAGAGCCGGAAGTGATTACGGGATAATTTAAGATCATTCCGGCGGGGCGCAGCTTTTGGGGCGTTGTCTGCAGCGTTTTTGAAAGGAAAGGGCGGTTCCAGAACACTCCCAGACTTGCTGCCAGATGAGCGCCGGCGGAAGAACCCTGTAAAATGATCCGGTCGGGATCGATATGGAATTCTGCGGCATGCTCTTTCAGATAAAGAACGCTTTGCGCTAACTGAAGCAGGGCAGAAGGGTAGCGAACCGGGGCGACAGAGTAGCGGAGAACAGCCGCATGGCAGCCCATTGCAAGAAACCGCATTGCCAGCGGTTCCGCCTCACGATCGGAGGTCATGGAATAACCGCCGCCGGGACAGATCACGATTACCGGCCGCTTTCTATTGGGATGCATTTCCACAGAATTGTCAAGAAAATACAGGATCAGCTTTCCGCTGCCCTCATATCCATCTGTTTTTACTTCCATTTCACGATAAATCATACTCATTTCCTCTTGATTTCTCTAATGATAATATTTTGTTATGAACGAATAAATCTGTTCGGCTTTTTAACATTTTACAAGATACGATAGCCGAGATCAATTCCGCAGCAGGGAATACCAGCCAGATTCCTGTAGGCCCCAGGAAAAAAGACAGCACAAATCCAAATGGAACTGTGATGATAAACTGGCGGAGCAGGGACACAAACAGGGATTCTTTTCCCTTTCCCAGCGCTTCAAAAACTCCGGAGGCTACAGTTCCTGCGGAAGAAAATAGAAAACCGGTTCCGAGTATCCGAAAAGCCGGCACTCCGTATTTCAGCATTTCCCCGTCTGCATCAAATAATTGCAGCAGCGAAGCCGGAAATCCTATAGCGGCAATTGTGCCTGTCAGCATAATAGCGGCAACCATGAGAAGACTGTATTTTATGATCTTTTTTACACGCCCGATCTCTCCGGCACCGTAATTATAGCCGATCAGCGGGCGCATTCCCTGTACGACACCGTTGGAGGGCATGTTGATAAAGGTCTGCAGCTTGAAATACAATCCAAGAAATGCCACGTAAACATTTCCGAAACGGCTTAAGATTCCATTTAGCACGGCAACCAGCACAGAAGGCATCGCCAGAATCAGGCTGGAAGGGATTCCGATAGAATAAATCTTCCCGGTCAGCGACAGACGAAAGCTTACCCGTGACAGTGCAAGGTGCAGCCCCATGCCTTTTTTCAGGTAGACTGCAAGATACAGGAAAAATGCAGCAATCTGACCGATTACAGTGGCCATAGCAGCCCCCTTTACGCCAAATGCAGGAAGCCCGAACCAGCCAAAGATCAGTATCGGGTCGAGGATGATGTTGATGATGCAGCCGCTTGCCATCAGATACATCGTTGTCTTCATATAGCCCATACTCTGAAAAAATTTTTCAAAGCACATCTGAAGCAATTCCCCGAAGGAAAAGCACAGAATCACATAGGAATAATCACAGACCCATTTGAAAACGGTTTTATCCTGTGTAAACATTCCGATAAATGGTCTGGTCAGTATCAATCCGAGAATTACAAAAATCACACAATGAATTAAAACAAGTGCAATTCCTGTAGAAGCGGTTTCATTGACGGCTTCATGATTCCCTTCTCCCAGCCTGAGTGAAATTATAGAGCCGATTCCCACGCCTATGCCGACTCCCACAGACATGATCACATTCTGCAAGGGAAATACAAGAGAAACTGCCGTCAAAGCATCTGTCCCCAGACGTGCCACCCACATGCTGTCCACAATATTATACAATGATTGGATCAGCATGGAAAGCATAACCGGCACCGACATGGAAATTAATAATCTGAAAATCGGTTTCTCCTTCATAAAACTCTGTTCCATAAATAAAAATGATCCTCCTGTCCTTTTTGGTGATAGTTTATCAGAATAAAAAAAGCCTTCCCACGCCTGTTTTGATGCGGGAAGGCTTGCATAACTTACGATAGTATAAACAATTCATTTGCAATTGGCAAGAGGATTTTGCAAAAGCGTTAAAATATAACGTTCAAAATTATTATATTCTATCGTCGCATTCGTTATATTTATCTTTGAATAAGATAGTAAAATATTCTTTCTTCTAAAGGATAAGAGAAGGAGTGGGGGAAGATTATGATTGATATATTGAAACGAATTGAGAATATGCGCTTTGAAAGAAACTGGACGGAATATGAGCTGAGTAAAAAGGCAGATATTCCGCAGAGCACCATTAGCTCATGGTATCGGAAAAATCAGGTTCCTGCCTTGCGTTCTCTCGAAAAACTGAGTCATGCGTTTGGGGTTACCTTATCTGTTATGGTAGCGGATGAGGAGGACCTGGTCGAACTGTCATCGCAGGATCGGGATGCGCTGCGGCTCTTTCATTGCCTGACTTTCGAACAAAGAGCAAATTTACTGAAGCTTCTGGAATCCCTTTCTCAGACCTCGCAGTCAAGGTAGGAAGGATTTCTATGACAAACGATCAATTTATCATGCTGCTTTCTGATAAATACTATAAACCGCTGTATCAGTATGCAATCCATATCTGTGATGATTCCGCTTTTGCTGCAGATATTGTACAGGAAACATTAATGACTGCGTATCAGAAAGCCGACGAGTTACAAAAGCATGAGAATATCTCTGGCTGGCTGTACCAGACTGCGCGTTATAAGATGCTTCAGATGCTGGCGAACATTCGCAGATATAAAGCGCTTGACAACGTTGCGGACACACTGGCTGATAACAGAGATTATGAAGAGGAGTGTATTACGCGCCTGGAGCTGTATCCTGAGATGGCAAGAAATCTTTCTCTTGAAGATTTGAACCTGATCCTCAAGCATTATGAAGAAGGGTTTGGCTACAATGAACTGGCAGAAGAATACTGCAGCAGCGAGATAACGATCCGAAGCCGGGTTCGCAGGATCCGAAACAGGCTGAGAAAAACATTAGACGGAAAATTTGCATAATATTATATTCCAGGATAAACAGCGTATCAAGGTCCCCTTTTTGTTTCTTGATATGCCTGCTTATAGATCGATTCGGCAGGGCCGAATCTTTAAACGCCGGATCTGGGGAGTGACAGAAATTGATACAAAAGTCCGGGATTAATGAGTTGGATGGAACAACCTGGTAATTTTTCCATTCATCCTCATTGGGATGTTTCAGTCCCGATGTCCGCACCATTAATTGGATGGAGGCCGGTTCCGCAAAGCCGGTCGCCGGATTTTATGGAGTATTGATTATTCTGAATCCTGTCGGATACAAACCGGCAAATCAAAAATACCTGTTTAACGGAAACAAATCCGATCAAACAGGTATTTTTATTCTGGGGCAGTTTTATCCTCAGAATTCAGCTTTACAGCAGGTGCTTTCTTAATTCTGCGCCTGTTTCAGGGCTTAAATATGCCGGTGCAATGTCAAATACAGTTTTGCAGCCGGTCTGTCCTTCCTGATTCAGACGATATGCAGCACGTGCATAGGCAATCAGTACAGAAGAAGTGAATTCTGCATTGGAATCCAGCTTCAGACTGTATTCCATTACATGGGTATTTTCATCGTTCCAGCCGGTAGTGCCGGTGCGGATGACAAAGCCGCCGTGAGGCAGACCTGCATGGTCGCGTTTCAGTTCTTCTTCACTGATAAAATGAACGGTTGTATCATAATCAGCAAAATAATTGGGCATGGTTACGATGGTTTCTTCGATCTTCTTCAGATCAGCGCCTTCCTCTGCAACTACAAAGCATTCGCGGGTGTGTTTTTCTCTGGTTGTCAGCTCGGGGGTGCTTCCGCTTCTTACCGCTTCCAGTGCGCTTTCCACGGGAATTGTGTACTGTCTTGCATCCTTAACACCTTCGATGCGGCGAATCGCATCGGAATGTCCCTGGCTTACGCCCTTGCCCCAGAAGGTATAATTCTCTCCTGCGGGGAGAATTGCACTGGCATAAAGACGGTTCAGAGAGAACAGACCGGGATCCCAGCCTACAGAGATCACACTGATATGTCCATGCTCCTTCGCAGCCTGATCTACCGTATCAAAATGCTCCGGAATATGAGCGTGAGTATCAAAGCTATCAATTACATTAAAATATTTTGCCATTTCAGGTGTCTGTACGGGAAGATCTGTTGCGCTTCCGCCGCAGAGAATCAGAACGTCGATCTGATCCTTCATAGAAGTGATTTCTTCCACGGAGTAAACCTTTACGCCCTCTGTCAGAATCTGAACAGTTTCAGGGTTTCTTCTTGTAAATACAGCAGCCAGTTCCATATCGGAGGTATGCTTGATCGCACATTCCACACCTTTTCCCAGATTGCCGTAGCCTAAAATTCCAACCTTAATCGTCATATTATTTTCCTTTCTGCTTTAAAAGCACCATATAATGATCACGAATAATGATAACGAACATTATACTATTCTTAAAGAAAATCGGCAATAGCCGAAATTATCGAAATCACGGTAAACGCATGATTTTCCAGCATCCGTTATGTAGTATTGCAAAACTGCAGCGGCCAAAGTACAGTAATATCCCGTGAAAGGAACCATAGAGAACGCCGGTACGTAACAATCGGGCTGTCTGAAAGGCTCATTTAAAATTTTTGATAACACATTCTGAAATGCGGGAGAGGATGTCAATTGCTCTGTCCTGCTCGATTCTTCCATGCTCCAGAAAGGCATGAAAACCACCCTGGATCAGTACTGTCAGCTGCAGCTTTAATTCAAGGTCATTTTGATACTGCGGACATTTTTTGAAAAGTACTTCCTTGATCTGCTTATCCAGCTTCTGGATCAGGTAGCTTTCCCGGGAGCCGGAAAATAATGTGTGGATCAGCTGAGACTGAGAAAGTGTGGCGCGAAAAATGTCTTTACTCAGGTCGTAAGGATCGGAAAGCAGCTTTTCCGGTTCGGGAACCGATTTCAGAATGGAAGCAATGATCTCATCCTCCAGACTCTCCGACAAATCATAAATATCCCTGTAATGCTTGTAAAAGGTCGCTTTATTGATCATTGCCAGCTTTGACAGCTCGGTAATGGTGATTTTTTCAATAGGCTTTGTAGCACGCAGTTCGATAAACGCATTGATGATACTTGTTTTTGTTTTTTGAATTCTTAAATCCATGAAAGTTCTCCTTTTTATTCTTTGTTTTTGATTAAACAACTGTTTTTTTGAAAAGTTGTTTAAGTGACGGGAACGGCGATATTGCTGATTGCTCATTAGCCAAAACTTGCTATAATAAAGATAACAAAATAAACGACATCAGTCAATTAAAATACTGGTGTCAAATTAATTAGCAGAATACTGCTGCCAGATTAGTTGGTGAAATACTGCTGTCAGATGAATTGACTGTCAGTGAGTACAGAAACAGTTATTAATTTCAGGAGGGAATAGATTATGGATAAGTATGGTTTTTATTCGGGCAGGATTTTTGATGCGTATGAATATCTCGGCTGTCATCTGGAAGAGAATGGAGCAGTTTTCCGGGTTTTTGCGCCGTCAGCGCTTAAAATTTCCGTAATCGGAGAATTTAACGACTGGCAGGACACGCCGATGGAGAAGATTTATGATGGAAACTTCTGGGAATGCCGGATAAAAGGCGTAAAAGAAGGGATGATGTACAAATACCGGATTTACCGCCCGGATCATCGCTGTCTGGATCATTGCGATCCGTATGGATTCGGCATGGAGCTGCGCCCGCACTCCGCTTCGATTGTAAGAGACATGAAAAAATATCATTTTTCTGATAAAGGATGGATGAATAAACGGACAGACTGTAAAAGCTCTCCGCTGAATATTTACGAACTGCACGCAGGCTCCTGGCGGATGCCAAAGCAGGAGGAAGGCGCAGAGACAGACGGTGCAAATCTCTGGATGAATTACCGGGAGACAGCGGATGCGCTCATTCCTTATCTGAAAGAATACGGCTACAATTATGTGGAAATCATGCCTCTTGCGGAACATCCCTGTGATGAATCCTGGGGTTATCAGAGCACCGGATTTTTCAGCCCCACCTCCCGCTACGGAACGGCTGATGATTTAAAGGAAATGATCAATCGTTTTCATCAGAATGAAATCGGCGTGATACTTGATTTTGTTCCGGTTCATTTTGCGGTGGATGACTATGCGCTTGCGGAATTTGACGGTACGGCTTTATATGAATATCCGCATGTCGATGTGGGCTACAGTGAGTGGGGAAGCCGCAATTTTATGCATTCCCGCGGGGAAGTGCGCAGCTTCCTTCAATCCAGTGCAAACTACTGGCTGAAGGAATATCATGTGGATGGCCTGCGGATGGACGCCATCAGCAATATGATTTACTGGCAGGGCAATAAGGAGCGCGGCGTCAATGCAAATGCCACAGAGTTTTTAAGCTTTATGAATCAGGGTCTGAAAAAGCTCCACAAAGGCATTCTGCTGGCGGCAGAGGATTCCACCTCCTTCCCGGGCGTAACAAAGCCGGCAGAAGAGGGCGGACTGGGCTTTGACTACAAGTGGGATATGGGCTGGATGAATGACACGCTTGATTATTTTGACGGTTCACCGGCAGAAAGAGAAGTGGATTATCACAAGCTGACATTTTCCATGATGTATTACCCGGAGGAGAATTATCTCCTTCCGCTGTCGCATGACGAGGTGGTTCATGGGAAAAATACGATCATCCAGAAGATGAACGGGGAGTATGAAGACAAATTCCCCCAGGCCCGCGCCATGTACACCTATATGTACGCACATCCCGGAAAGAAGCTGAATTTTATGGGAAATGAACTGGCGCATTTCCGCGAATGGGATGAAAAGCGGGAGCTTGACTGGGATCTGCTGAAATATCCTCTTCACGACAGCTTTCACCGGTTTGCAGGGGAACTGAACCACCTGTATCTGAATCACCCTGCTTTCTGGAAGCTTGATTATAATAAGGAAGGTTTTCAGTGGGTCAACTGCCATGAGGAAGAAAAATGCATCTACAGCTTTCTGCGAAATGACGGAAAAGAACAGCTTTTATGTATTTTTAATTTCTCAAATCAGGATTATGAAGCCTATGAACTGGAATTTCCTGCTGAACTTGCAAAAAAAATTATCTCTGCGGAGCTGCTTTTGGACAGCAACGAGGAAAAATACGGTGGAACTGTGAGAAGCGAGGGCAGACGGCTGCTTCGCATGGAAGAAGATAAACTGGTTCTGCCGATGGAGCGTTTCAGTGGAAAAATTTATTGGTTAAAACCAACAAAAAAAGCGTAAAGGTTTGACCTTTTTTATGACTTATGGTAAAATACATCTAATGCATGATGATATATCTGAAGGAAAGATGCCGTTTGGCCGGGCGACCGCCAGAACGCTTCTGACCGGAAGAAGTCATCAGGAAGGATACACCGACTCTGACAGTAAGGTAATTTCCGAGCGGGAATAGTCGCGGTACACGAAAGCTGGATGTTTACAGAAGCAGACTCTTTTATTGTGCAGCTGCCTTTTACGGGGAAGGTGCATGATAAAGGAGTTTTTTTATGTTAAAAATTGCGATTTACGGAAAAGGCGGCATCGGAAAATCCACTGTAACCAGCAATCTGGCAGCAGCATTTGCGGTACTTGGCAAAAAAGTAGTGCAGATCGGATGCGACCCCAAGGCAGATTCTACCATTAATCTCCTGGGTGGTGTTCCGCTTAAGCCGGTTATGAATTATATGAGAGAAGATCGGGAACCGGAAGCGATTGAAGATATCGCAAAAGAAGGATTTGGAAACGTATTATGTATCGAAACCGGCGGCCCGACACCGGGGCTTGGATGCGCAGGCCGGGGAATTATAGCGACCTTTAATCTTCTGGAGGACCTGGAGCTGTTTGAAACCGTAAAACCGGATGTTGTGCTCTACGATGTACTGGGAGATGTAGTCTGCGGCGGTTTTGCCGCACCGATTCGGGAAGGCTATGCTGAAAAGGTACTGATCGTAACCTCCGGTGAAAAAATGGCGCTTTATGCAGCCAACAATATCAACAGCGCTGTGAAGAATTTTGAGGACCGCAGCTATGCGAAGGTTTACGGAATTATCATGAACCGCAGAAATGTGGAACAGGAAGAAGAAAAGGTAAGAGCATTTGCAGATTCGGTCGGACTTCCGATCGTAGGAGATATTCCCAGAGACCACGATATCAACCGGTTTGAGGATATGGGAAAAACCGTGATCGAAGGAAATCCCGACCTTCCGATCAGCAGACGTTTCCTGGAGCTTGCAGCCAAACTGTTGGCGAGCACAGAAGCAGGTTTTGAAGAAAATGATTCTGAAGGAAACGCTTCTGAGAAAACAGAGTCCGACATTTCCCGGGAAAACTCTGAAAAACAGTAAAAATGGAGGAATATAATGAAAAACGATAAAACCCCCTATTTTATTACGGCAAAGGAGCTTGCCGAAGCGGGAAAGGATCGGATTCCGCCGGAGCTGATCAGCAATACGCACCTGATCTACAGTTCTCCCGCCACTCTGGCATTTAATTCACCCGGTGCGCAGGGCTTTGGCGTCAAGCGGGCGGGGCTGGCAATTCCCGGTTCTGTCATGCTTTTAGTAGCTCCCGGCTGCTGCGGGCGCAATACGACGCTTCTGGCAGAGATGCCCGAGTACCACAACCGGTTTTTCTATCTGATGATGGATGAGACGGATATCGTAACCGGCAGACATCTGAAGAATATTCCGCAGGCGGTGGAAGAAATCTGCAGCTCGCTTCCTCAGATGCCTTCTGTTGTCATGATTTGTCTGACCTGCGCCGATGCGCTTCTTGGAACCGATATGGAGCGCGTGTGCCGGAAGGCGATGAAGCAGGTCAATATCCCGGTTCTTCCGTGCTATATGTATGCGCTGACCAGAGAGGGCCGCAAGCCGCCTATGGTTCATGTAAGACAATCCATCTATTCTCTGCTGGAACCGAAAAAGAAGCAAAGCACAGCGGTGAACCTGCTGGGGTATTTTGCACCGCTTTTAGATGACTGTGAGATCTATGAGCTGCTTGGTCAGATGGGAATCCGAACAATAAGGGAGATTTCCCGCTGCAAGGATTATGAAGAATATCAGACCATGGCAGCAGCCAATTTCAATCTGGTATTGAATCCGGAAGCAAGATTTGCGGCGCAGGATATGCAGAAACGCCTGAATATTCCTTCCATCGAGCTGACCAGATTGTATCAGCTCGATAAGATTCAGAAGCAGTACCATATATTTGCCTCCGCGCTGGGCACAAAAATAGAAGATCAGAAATATTTCGATGCAGCGCAGGCCGCGGTAGACGCCTTTAAAAATGCATACCCGGATACCGTATTTTCCATAGGAGAGGGCTGTAATGCGGATCCGTTTGAGCTGTCGCTGGCTCTTTTGCAGTATGGCTTCAAGGTGGCAGAGATTTTCGGAAATCCTGCTGCGGAAAATTTTGTTTATGTTAAGAAAATCGCGGCATTAAGCCCTGAAACCCGAATTTATTCCAATCTGGAACCGACGATGCTGTACTACGACTGCAGCGAGGAATTTGCAGACATTACAATAGGAAGAGACAGCGCCTACTATCATCCCGATTGTTTAAATGTGGAATGGAGCGAGGACATCCAGCCATTTGGCTATGCAGGCGTAAAGCTCTTATTTGAACAACTGCTTGCTGTGCGAACCGGGGCAGAGAAAGAGAGGGGTGTGCGATGAGAGGATTAAGAAAATATCTGGCGCCGTTTGCTCCTGACCAGTCGGGTGCCTCCGCCGTGCTCAGTGATCTGGGCGGAATTATTGTAATCTGTGATGCCGGCGGCTGCGCCGGGAATATCTGCGGCTTTGACGAACCCAGATGGTTTATGAAAAAAAGCGCTATTTTCAGCGCAGGACTGCGTGATATGGATGCAATCATGGGGCGAGATGACCGCTTGGTGGAAAAGCTGGTCGATGCGGCTTCCAAGATCGAAGCCGGATTTGCCGCGATTATCGGAACTCCCGTACCTGCTGTAATCGGAACCGATTATCATGCGCTAAAACGTATGGCAGCTAAAAAAACGCATCTGCCTGTTCTTGCTATTGATACAAATGGAATGGAGCTTTACGATGTGGGCGAGGAGAAAACCTGGCTTGCACTGTTTCGGACATTTGCCACAGAACAATACCCTGTGGAAGCCGGAAGCGTTGGAATCATCGGCGCAACACCTCTGGAAATCCACAGTATGAATGCACCCGCCGACTATGAAGCAGCGCTGAAAACAGCCGGATATCATCAGATTTACTGTTATGGCATGGGAGCTGGCACCGAAGAAATCAAAAAAGCCTCCGCTGTGGAAAAAAATCTGGTAATTGCGCCCTGTGCACTGAAAACGGCGCAGTATCTGGAAGAAAAATTCGGAACGCCCTATGAGATTGCTTATCCCGCAGCCGGTCAGCTGCTTGCGGATAAACTGGCCGAGCAGAATCTTACGGTCTCAGCGCTTTTTGGAAAGAAAATCCTGATCATGCATCAGCAGGTTCTGGCGAATGCAGTTCGTGAGGAAATACGCAGCCAGGTAAAAGCGGATTGCACCGTTGCTTCCTGGTTTATGTTAAAACCGCAGCTTTGCGAGGCACAGGATCTGTATCTGATGGAGGAAGATCAGTTTACGGAGCTTTTGGAAAAAGAACAATATGATGTGATCATCGGAGATGATATTTTGAAAAATGCTGCGAAAGGATTTCAGGGGATTTATGTAAATCTGCCTCATTTTGCGGTTTCAGGAAAGGTATAATGCGTATGAAGGGTGAGAAATCAGTAATAGCCCGGGTTTACGGAATTGTTCAGGGCGTAGGCTTCCGCCCGACAGTCAGCCGCCACGCGGCCCGCTGTAAGGTAAGAGGAAGCGTCTGCAACAAAGGCCCTTATGTGGAAATCAAAGCACAGGGAAGCGAGGAAAATGTGGATCAGTTTCTGCATGAGGTGGAATGGAATCCGCCGGAGCGGGCCTCTATCCTGAAAATGGACGTTCACCCATTAACGGACGGGGAAACATTTGCCTCCTTTGAAATTATTGAAAGTGAAAAGATTCAGGGCGACATTTTCGTTTCTCCGGATATTGCCATCTGTGATAAATGCAAAAAAGAGCTTTTTGATAAAAATGACAAGCGTTACCTGCATCCGTTTATCAACTGTACCTGCTGCGGCCCCCGTCTGACGATTCTGGATTCCATGCCTTATGACCGGATCCGAACCAGTATGGGAGAGTTCCCGATGTGTCCGACATGTGAATATGAATATACGCATGCGGAAACAAGGCGGTATGATGCGCAGCCGGTTTGCTGCAATGAATGCGGACCGGAGGTTTATCTGTTAACAGGCGCCCCCGCCGACGAAGCAAAAGTGACCGGGGCAGTACCGATGGGAACAAGAGCAGCGGTTCTGGAAGCGGCAAAATCCGACCGGAAGGCAGTTCCGGAGTCAGAAATCCGGAGTCGTAGGGCCATTCTGGATTCTAAAATCCGGGGCCGGGAAGCGATTATGGAGACCAGAAAGGTGATAAAAAACGGCGGGATCGCGGCGGTTAAGGGAATCGGCGGTTTTCATTTGTGCTGTGATGCTTCAAACCAGCAGGCAGTGGAACGCCTTCGCCGGCTGAAAACACGCCCCGCCAAGCCATTTGCGGTGATGATGCGGGATCTGGAAACCGTGGAACGCGAGTGTCAGGTGGGAAAAGAGCAGCTTGAGGTTTTAGATGGCCATCAGAAGCCGATCATTCTTCTGAAGCGAAAAGAGAACGGTCACATCTGCTCCGCTGTAGCGCCGGATAATCCGAAAATCGGCGTTATGCTTCCCTATGCGCCTGTACAGCTGCTGCTGTTTCAGTATGATGACGGCCTGACGATGCCGGATTGTCTGGTAATGACCAGCGGCAACGTATCGGGAGCTCCGATCTGCCGTGATGACAGCGATGCGATGACAGAATTATCCCGGATGTGCGATGTGATCCTGTCGCATAACCGGCTGATCCGCCTGCGGGCAGATGACTCGGTCATGGATTTTTACGCCGGAAAACCGTATATGATCCGCCGTTCACGCGGCTATGCGCCGCTTCCGTTTATGACTTCAAACGGCTTTTCGGGAGAAGTGCTGGCAGTAGGCGGCGAATTGAAAAATACATTCTGTATTGGTAAAAATGATTTATTCTACCAGTCTCCCTATATCGGTGATATGGGTGATTTGCGGACTGTAAAGGCATTAAAGGAATCAATCCTCCGTATGGAAGGGCTTTTAGAAGCTGCTCCCCAGGCGATAGCCTGTGATCTGCATCCGCGCTACAATACAACTTATGCAGCGCAGGAGCTGGGAGCAGAGCGAAAGATTCCCGTTATCCCTGTACAGCACCATTATGCACATATCGTATCCTGCATGGCAGAAAATGACTTTTCAGAGCCTGTAATCGGTGTTTCATTCGACGGAACCGGATACGGAACCGATGGAACCATCTGGGGAGGCGAAATCTTAAAAGCCGATTACCGGGGATTTGAACGTCTGGGACATATCCGTCCCTTCCTGCAGGTCGGCGGCGATGCTTCCGCAAAGGAAGGCTGGCGCATTGCCGTATCGATGCTTTACGGTATCTGTAAAGACCGGGAAAAAACGCTTGAGCTGATCAGGCGGCTGGAGCTGTGCGATGAAAAAACGGCACAGATTCAGCTTACAATGGCAGATAAAAAAATCAACAGCGTCGTATCGACCAGCGCAGGCCGCCTTTTCGACGGCGTCAGCGCCATTTTGCAGGTGCGAAAGGCTTCCACCTTTGAAGGAGAAGCCTCCACAACGCTGGAATTTGCAGCAGAGGCGTATGAAGAAAGCTGTCTGGAAGCAGGAAAACAGCCTCTGACAGAGTTCTCAAATCTGGGCTGTGATGAATCGGATACGGTTCCTGATACGATTCTTGATCCGCTTCCTTGGACTGAAGATGCCAAAGCTGCTGGAAATGCCCGGGATGCGGAAGGTGCCAAAGAGAATAATACGCTTCTTTTACCGACAGACAGACTGGTATGGGAGCTGACAGAGGCATTTTTGCAGGGAAAAGAGCCTGGAATGCTGGCATTCTGGTTCCATGAGCGTCTTGCAGAGCTGATCTGCAAAGCCTGCGTGCAGGCCGCTGAAAAAACCGGAATCCGAACAGCTGCCCTTAGCGGAGGCGTTTACCAGAATCAGCTGCTGCTCCGGCTGAGCAGCGATAAATTGAAAAAAGAAGGATTTCAGGTTCTCACGCACAGCCTGCTGCCGCCGAATGATGGCGGAATCGCACTGGGGCAGGCAGTTGTGGCGATGCAGAAATTAAACCAGCATTAAGAATTGGAGTTGTGATTCAATGTTCCTTGGACAGGAGAGAGTCCAGGGGACGCAATCTGTCTATGATACGAAGTCTGATTGGGGCTAGGGGGTGCCTTTGGCACCCAATACGCCCCTTACAGACTTGTATCATAGACGGATTGCTGGTTATTGCTGTTCTTCTGTCATGGAATATTGAATTACATGGGGAGACAGGCGTTTGATTTTGTGAAGAAAAAAATAGATGTAATTGCTGAAAGGAGATTATTATGTGTGTAGGTTTACCGGCTAGAGTGGTAACATTGAAAAATGGAATGGCGGTTGTGGATGCTTCTGGTGCGAAGCGTGAGGTTTCTGCGGAGCTTTTAGATGAATTGGAACCTGGTGATTACGTGATGGTTCATGCAGGGATTGCGATTGCGAAGATTACGGAAGAGGACGAGAGTGAAACGGATCGTCTGATGGAAGAGCTGTAGGAGGATTCAAAATGGAAGAAGCAGTATTAAAAAAGTCTGCAAAAGAGATTATTGAGTCCTACGATGGCCCGAAGCTGCGGATCATGGAGGTGTGTGGGACACATACGCATGAGATTTTCCGTCTGGGAATCCGCAGGATCCTTTCAGATCAGATTGAACTGATCTCCGGCCCCGGATGTCCCGTGTGCGTAACTCCCGTAGGTTTTATTGACGAAGCAATTATGCTGGCGCTTGATCATCATGCGACAATCTGTACCTTTGGCGATCTGATCCGGGTGCCGGGTACGAAAAAAAGCCTTGCGGCAGCCCGCTCGGAGGGCGCAAAGATACAGATCGTATATTCCCCCATTGATGCGGTGGAATATGCAAAGGAGCATCCTGAGGAGGAAGTGGTTTTTCTGGCAGTCGGCTTCGAGACAACGACTCCGGCGAGCTGTCTGGCGGTGAAAAAGGCAAAAGAAGCAGGACTTACCAATTTTTCTCTGCTTACAGCTAATAAAACAATGCCCAATGCCTATCAGGCTCTGAAAGGAAGCGCGGATGCATTTTTATATCCCGGTCATGTAAATGCCATTACCGGAACCAGATTGTGTGAGGAGCTGGCAGAGCAGGGAATCAGCGGAGCGGTCTGCGGATTTACGGCGAAGGAAATTATGACCGCACTGGCTGTGGTTGTGACAAAGCTGCAGGAAGGCAAAAATTTCTTTGTAAACTGCTATCCCCGTGTTGTAACCCGGGATGGAAGCAGGAGCGCACAGGCAATCGTGGAGGAATTTATGGAACCCTGCGATTCCGAATGGCGGGGACTGGGAATGATTTTGCAGTCGGGACTTAAATTAAAAGAAGAATATAAAGATTACGATGCCAGGATTCATTTTGATCTTCCCCCGGTTAAGGGGAAAATCAATCCGGCCTGTCGCTGCGGCGATGTGCTGCAGGGAAAATGCAAACCGTCGGATTGTAAAATATTTGGAAAAGGTTGTACACCGCTGCACCCGGTAGGAGCTTGTATGGTTTCCAGTGAGGGCGCATGTTCAGCATATTATCAGTATGGAGGAATAAGTAATGAGTAAAACAGTAACACTGGCCCACGGGGCAGGAGGCCGTCAGACTTCTGAATTAATCGATCAGGTATTTAAAGCACATTTTGCAAACCCGGACCTGACATCGGATGATGCCGCAGTCCTTTCAGTAGAAGGAGGAAAGCTGGCGTTTACAACAGACGGATTTATTGTTTCACCGGCTGAATTTCCCGGCGGTAATATCGGAAAGCTGAGTATCTGCGGAACCGTAAATGACCTTGCATGTATGGGTGCAAAGCCTTTATATCTTTCCTGCGCTTTTGTAATAGAAGAAGGATTTCCGATGGAAAAGCTGGAAGAAATTGCAGCGGCAATGGAAAAAACAGCAGCTGAAGCAGGGGTTAAGATCGTAGCAGGCGATACCAAGGTAGCAGGAAAAGGCCAGGTAGACGGCGTATTTATCACAACCACCGGTATCGGCCGGATTCAGGAAAATGTGGAAACCTCCGGTTTTAAGGCAAAGCCCGGCGATGCGGTTATCGTTTCCGGCGATGTGGGTCGTCACGGCTGCACAATCCTCCTTGCCAGAAATGAATTTGGCATTGAGGCAGACGTAACCAGCGATTGCGCGCCTCTTTGGGGAACCGTAAAATCAATGCTTGATACCACAAAGGACATCCACGTAATCCGTGATGCCACAAGAGGCGGCGTCGGAACCGTTTTATATGAAATCGCAGAGCAGAGTAAGGTAGGAATCCGCCTGAACGCAGCGGATATCCCCGTAGCAGACGGAGTAAAAGGCGTCTGCGGCATGCTTGGACTGGAACCGCTTTATCTGGCATGCGAAGGCCGCCTTGTGATTTTCGCTCCCAAAGAAGAGGCTCCTGCGCTCTTAGAAACCCTTCGTCAGGGAAAATATTCCGCAAATGCGGCAATTATTGGTGAAGTTACCGATGAAATGCCCGGTCGTGTTATGATGAAAACAGAAATTGGTGCGGAAACCCTGCTTCCTCCGCCCGGGGGAGAACTGCTGCCCAGAATCTGTTAGCACAAAAGGGGGACTGTTTAGGATTCCCTGGACAGAGGTGGTGTTCAGGGGACGCAAGTTGGCTATGATACGAAGTCTGACCGGGGCTAAGGGGGTGCCAAAGGCACCCAATACGCCCCTTGCAGACTTGTATCATAGCCAACTTGCTGGGTTTTGCTGGTTACTCTGTCCTGGAATGCTGAACAGTTATGGGGAGGGAGACGTTTGAGTTTCTTTTATAGCCAACTTGCTGGGATAAGGTAATATTGATGGAAAGGATGCTTGGTTTATGATTAAGATTGCGGTTTATGGGAAGGGCGGAATTGGGAAGTCTACGACGGTTTCGAATCTTTCGGCGGCGTTTTCTGAGAGAGGGCTTAGGGTGATGCAGATTGGCTGTGATCCGAAGGCGGATTCGACGATTGCTTTGCGTCATGGGGAGGCGGTGCCTGCGGTTTTGGAGCTGGTGCGTACTCGTAAGAATGATTTTACGCTTGATGATATGGTGAAGGAAGGCTTTGGCGGCGTTTTGTGTGTGGAGGCTGGCGGCCCTACGCCGGGGCTTGGCTGTGCCGGGAGAGGGATTATTACGGCGCTTGATAAGCTGAAAGAAAAAGGGGCTTATGAGGTGTATCAGCCGGATGTTGTGATTTATGATGTCCTGGGAGATGTTGTCTGCGGTGGTTTTTCGATGCCGATGCGCGGAGGCTATGCGGATTGGGTCTTTATCATCACTTCCGGTGAAAATATGTCCATCCACGCGGCGGCGAATATTGCGATGGCAGTGGAAAATTTCAAAGAACGCGGTTATGCCGGTCTTGGCGGTTTGATTTTAAACCGCAGAAATGTAAAACGCGAAGAAGAAAAGGTTTTGGAGCTGGCGGAGGATATCCACAGCCGGATTATCGGTTCCCTGAACCGCAGCGAGCTGGTGCTTGATGCAGAGGAGAAAAACCAGACTGTAATGGAAGCGTTCCCCGACAGCGAAATGGCTGGGGAATACAGAAAACTGGCAGCACAGGTGGCAGAAATCTGCGGATTTGGGTGGAACCCGAATGGGAATGAGCAGAAGTCAGATGAAAAAGCATGGAATTTGGATGAGGAAAATCCGGATAGAAAAAGCAAAGTGATGAAAGATGTTGAAGTCCCGGATGAGAAAAGCAAAGTGCTGAGAGATGGTGAAAGATTGGGAGGAAATAGGGGATTATGTTAAAAATGATACATGGTGCGGCAGAGGCTCCTTATCATCTGATTGCAGAGGCGGCTTTTCCTGTTCCGTTTCCTTCACGGCTGGAATACAATTCTCCGGCTCATGGAACCTGGAATATCGTGCATATTGGCATGCTGCTGCCGGGATCTCACCAGATTTATATCTGTACCGGAAACTGCAACCGCGGTGTTGTGCTGACTGCTGCGGAAATGAATGCTTCTGATCGGTTTTCTACAATTACAGTAAAGGAAAATAATATTCTGGAAGGGGATATGGAGGATCTGATCATTGATGGTGTAACCGAGATTCTGGAAAAGCTTCCAAAGAAGCCCCCGGCTGTGATTTTATTTCCCAGCTGTGTTCATCGGTTTATGGGCTGCGATATTCCTATGGTTTACAGAATCCTGCGCAGCCGTTACCCGGAAATTCTCTTTGTAGAAGGATATATGGACTGTATTTTGCAAAAAGCCGGAGTCACGCCGGATCAGAGACTGCGCCGCGAGCTGTATTCCGGTCTAACCAAACGTCTGCTCAATAGAAAATCTGTCAATATTATTGGAAATACCCTGCGAATCGATAAGGAGGAAAATGAGCTGACAGAGCTTTTACGGTCAGCGGGCTGCGATTTAAAACAGATTGCAGACTGCAAAACCTTTGAAGAGTATCTTTCCATGTCGGAAAGCTATTTGAATCTGACCCTCCTTCCAATCGGGAAAATGCCTGCCGAGGTATTAGAGGAACGCCTTGGCATGAAGCATTTGTATCTGCCGCAGTGCTTTGGCTATGAGGAGATCATCGGTTATCTGGAAATACTGGCGGAAGAACTGGGTGTTCCTGCAATTCCGTATCAGGAACGGATTCAGACGTGTGAAGAAGCGCTGAAACAGGCGAAAACAGTGATTGGAAATACGCCCATTGCCATAGACTATACCGCCATTCCCCGTCCGCTCGGGCTGGCAAGACTGCTTCTGGAACATGGCTTTCAGGTATTTCGGGTTTATGCAGACAGCTTTATCCCGGAAGAAGAAGCTGATTTTAAATGGCTTCAGCAACATGTCCCTGAGCTTGAAATCTATTCAACCATCCATGCCGCAATGCGCGTAATGCCGAGAGAATATGAAGGCAAAGGAACTGTGGATTGTAAAAGTGCAGATTGTGGCAATAAAGATGGCAAAAATGCAGATTGTGGAAAAAATAAAGTTCTTGCAATAGGGCAGAAAGCGGCATATTTTACCGGGACAGGTTATTTTGTCAATATGGTAGAAGGCGGTGGGCTGTACGGATTTTCAGGAATCTGCAAAATGGCAGAGCTGATGACAGAAGCATTTCTGCAGGAAAAGGATACAGAGGATTTGATCAAACGGAAAGGGTTAGGGTGCGAGAGCTGCATATGAAACAGATAGCAAGGAAAATTTCTACTTACACAGCCGATGTATCGGGTGTCTGCTCCGCTCTCTATGAGTTAGGCGGAATGGTTGTGATGCACGATCCGTCTGGCTGCAATTCAACCTATAACACCCATGACGAGCCCCGCTGGTATCACATGGACAGTCTGATTTTCATTTCCGGTCTTGCTGAAATCGATGCAATTATGGGAAATGATGAAAAATTGATCGATGATATTGTGGTAGCTGCCAAACAGCTTTCTCCCCAATTTATCGCCCTCGCCCGCACACCGATCCCCATGATGAATGGTACGGATTTTGATGCCATCGCAGCCGTTATTACAAAGCGCACCGGGATTCCGGCATTTTATTTTGCCACCAACGGAACACATTCTTATGTGTACGGTGCAGGGATTGCGCTGGAAAAAATCGCGGATTATTATGTAAAGGGAAGGGAAGATGGAAAGGGAAAAGAAGATGGAAAGGGAACAGAGGATGTGACTAAATCCCGGTTTCGGGTCAATCTTCTGGGAGTTACCCCGTTAGATTTTTCTGTCAATGGAACGGTAGAATCCATGAAAGCTTTTCTGTGTGAGGAAGGCTTTGACCTGATCAGCTGTATGGCAATGGGCAGCTCTCTTTCGGATATTGCAAGGGCAGCACAAGCGGATGTAAACCTGGTAGTTTCTTCTGTCGGACTGCCTGCGGCAAAGCTTCTGGAACGCAAATTCGGAATCCCCTATGTGGTGGGAACACCGATCGGACCGTTTGGACAGGTGATAGCTACGTCTCTGCGTCAGGCAGCAGAAAGCGGAAAAAATGAAATCTGCTGTACAAAACGCCCTGATTCTCAAAACGCGCAGATTGCCATTGTGGGAGAAGCGGTTGTGTCCGGTTCGCTGGCGGCAGCAATCTATCAGGAAAAGAAAGTTACAGCAAAAGTGATCTGTCCGCTGGAAGCCGGAAAAGAACTGTTTGTGCCGGGAGATGAACAGGCGGAATACGAGGAAGAGCTGGAAAGGCTGTTTCAGGATGTTTCTGTTATTGTGGCAGACCCGATGTACCGGCCAATTTGTTCAGAAAAGGTAAGGTTTTATGAAATGCCGCATGAAGCGTTTTCCGGGAGGATTTATCGGGAGGAGATGTTGAATCTGGTGTGCGGACTGCGGTGGAGTCAGGAATCAAACTGAAAAAATATGCTTTTTTCAGTTTGAAAGACGCAAAATCAGAGGAAAAAAGCGATAGAGACAAAAAAAGTATTTTTCCAGATAATAAAAATTTTGTATTTATCGTAAAAAAAACAATCTATCTTGTTGACAAAGCATGAGAGTGTGATATATTATAAATAGTGACTACAACAATACGTGCAATTACACGTGTTGTCAGGTCGCTTACTTTCGAGAGTAGCAAAGTCAGGTTTGAGTGAGTTACTCACCTGTCTTAAACAGTATTCCGCAGCAATGCGGTATTAGGAGGACATAATGAAAAACGAACAGGAAAAGTGCGCCTGCTCCCAAACCAGACGTTACAAGGCCAGTAAAAATTACATTCTCCGTGAAATCGCAGGCGAAGCTGTTCTGGTATCGGTCGGAGACGGCGTTGCGGATTTTTGTGGAATTGTCAATCTGAATCCATCAGCCAGGGTACTCTGGAAAAAGCTTCAGGATGGAGCAACGAAAGAAGAACTGGTCTGTGAATTAAAGGAAACATTTGAAGGCGCTGAGGAAAGCGCGGAACAGGATGTGGAAGCAACTGTACAGATGTTAAAAGAACGTGGGTTAGTTACATATGAGCAGTGAAAAAAAACGCTATCCTGTGAATGGCACATTTGAACTGACCGGGCGCTGCAATCTGAGCTGTAAGATGTGTCTCGTTCGTGTAGACCGGGCGCGTATGGAGGAACTTGGTCAGAGAGAGAGGACAGCCAAAGAATGGATCCATATGGCAGAACAGGTACGTGATGCCGGAACAATCGGACTTTTGCTGACTGGCGGAGAAGCAATGCTTCGCCCCGATTTCTGTGAAATTTATGAAGCAATTGCCCAGATGGGATTTCTGCTGACGCTGTATACCAATGCCACGATGGTTACCGACAAGGTGATGGAAGTGCTGAAAAAGTATCCTCCTCACAAAATCGGTGTTACGATGTACGGCGCATCGAATGAAACCTATGAAAAGATGTGCGGCTGCGCAGACGGATATGACAGATTTGCAGAAGGTGTACGTCGGTTATCGACATTACCCTCTCTGTTTGACACAAGAACTACCATTATTAAAGACAATTGGCAGGATCTGGAGGCAATGAGAGAGTTTACCAGACGGGAGTTTGGGGAGGATAAGGTGCTCACTGTCAGCCGTTTTGTAACAGATGCGGTTCGCGGCGGGATTTGCCATCCGAAGGAGTGCCGGTTATCGCCCGAAGAGAATGTGGAACTGGTTCATGAAGGACTTGTGAAATTTTATCGTCAGGTTCAGAGTGGAGAAGTGAAACTGCCGGAACCGAAGGATAAGCTGAAGATGAAAAGGTATGCGCTTCCGGATGAAGGCAGATATCTGTTTGAAAACTGCGGCGCAGGTTTGAATCAGTATTCAATCTCCTGGAATGGCAGGATGTATGCCTGTGAACTTTTGACGCAGGGGTATACGGAACCATTCGAAAACGGTTTTATCAAAGCATGGGAAGAACTGCCGGAGCAATATCCGAAAAGTAAACCGGTTGAAAAGTGTACAACCTGCGATTTTGCAGCATTTTGCGGCAGTTGCCCTGCGGTTCGTATGTCAGAAACCGGAGACTGGTTTGGCACATCAGAGTATGCCTGCGGTGAAGCAGAATATTTATATAAAATTTTATCAGAGTTAAAAGTGCTTTGATGATTTTTATAATATATGAAACTTGTGAATTTGTGATAAATATCAGGAGGATATAATTATGGAAAGAGTAAAATATGTAAAACCTGAATTTAATTTTCAGGAAATGAGATTGTCCGAAAGAGTTGCAGCCAAATGTTGGGGATATCATAGTGCATTTTATGACAAAGATGGAGATCAAACTCAAGACCCTGATGAAACAGTTATTTCTGTTGCCGGAGGTAGTTGCGCGGAGGTAGAAGTGCAATTAATAGAAGAAATGAAAAGATTGGGGATTAAACCTGAAGGGAATGATAGGCATTTTTGCAAAACTAACACAAAAGGAACAACAATCGTGCCGATTGTAAGCTGATAATGAAAAATAAAGTGCTTGACAAGCCAGTTATGGTTATTGGTGAATTTTCTATTGTGTGTTTTGATTTGCAGGAGCAGATTCCCTATTCGGGTATGTTGTTTTATTCTTTAACAAAATGCAATATAGATTTTCAACTGAATGTTGCATATGTAGAACCAGACAATAGTGGAAAATTGTTGTTTGGTTCTTCTGATTTCTATATTCCTACATTTTTGTATCAGCGACTTCAAGGCCATTATGATTGGATAGTAAAGAAACATGATGGAACGGCAGAACTTTCTTTCCGCATTTCCCCGGACTGGACAAAATTTACTCTATATGAAGATGAAACCGGTACTCAGGGTGAGCGTGCTTTTCGTGAGTTCGGTTCCCTCTTTTCATACGCAGTCCTGAATCATCATGCCTGTGTCCTTCACGGAGTGGTGATGGAGTATGAGGGGATGGGAATCCTTGTGACTGCGGCTTCCGGTACTGGCAAGACAACTCATACCCGTATGTGGCGTGACAGAGAGAGCGCCCTGATTATCAATGGTGATCGCTGTTTATGCCGAAAAGTAGATGGAAAATGGTATGCATATGGAATGCCATGGGCAGGTTCTTCGGGGGAATATATTAACCGAAAAGTGCCAATCAATGTGATCGTGTCTTTGAAACAGGATTCATACAATCATGTACGCCGAATGAATGTTTTTGAAGGAAGCATTTATTTGATGCAGAGAATCTTTGCGCCGATGTGGCCCGGGGAGATGCAGAATCGTGCGTTTGATATGTGTGAGGAGCTGGGGGCGGAGATTCCGATGCTGGAATTATCCTGTCTGCCGGATTTTGAAGCGGTCGATGTCCTGAAAGCTGCGATTCTTGAACTGCGTGATAATGCGGGAGAATAATTGCAGAGGTTGAAAACGGTTATGGATATACAGAGAAAATTTGTTTCTTCAGAGGAGTTGTTTTCCGTTATACAGGAATTGCTGGATCATCAGAAACAGGCATCATTCACCGTTACCGGTATGAGTATGTGGCCGTTTATCTGCCATGGCAGAGATTCGGTTATTTTGGATTCCTGTGACAGGAAATCCTTAAAAACGGGTGATATCATACTGTTTCAGACCCCCTTTGGCAATTATATGCTGCACCGGATCACTAAAATAACGCCGGAAGGATTTGAAACAACGGGAGACGGAAACTGCTTCCGTGATGGGATATTTCCATATTCCTGTGTAAAAGCTAAAGTTGTGAAAATTATCCGGAAAGGAAAGACAATTGATTGTTCTTCTCCTTTCTGGAAAATTATTTTCAGAATTTGGATGATATTGTTCCCGGTCAGAAAATGGATTCTGAAGTCTCTTAGAATGATTTCGAGAGCAATTCACCGAAAATAAACAGAATAAACTGCCGGGATTCATTTTGGCAAATGAATTTGTAAGTAAAATTTTACAGTCGGAATAATTTCTATGTAAATGGAAGTTGTTCGGGCTGTATTTTGTTTTTGCTGTATTTCACTGAAGAAAAGGTGTGAAAGCTCCATTACAGTAACATTCTGTTCAGGGACGCGCTTTCTATGCTTCCTTTCACAGGATATTACTGTAATGGAGCCGCCGCAGTTTTGTGATATTTTACAGGTTTAACGGATACTGGTTCAATGGACGCTGGAAAATCATGCGTTTACCGTAAGCAAGAATACCAGTGGCATTCTTGCTTACGATAAGGATTATAAAAACTTTACTAAATTTACAGTCTTTTAATTTGCAATACAACATGCACCTATGTATAATGTAATAAAAGATTATAAATACACAGGAGGA
>JAUNPP010000178.1 GCA_030536685.1 Lachnospiraceae bacterium | reverse complement strand
GTACCGGCGTTCTCTATGGTCCCTTTCACAGGATTGTACTGTAATTCCGCCGCCGTAGTTTTGTGATATTGTAGGTTTAACGGATGCTGGAAAATCATGCGTTTACCGTGTAGTAACCGTGTAGTAACTCTAAGATAGCATTGACGGATACGCAGACAGGATTTATAATTTTCTGTAGGCAGAAGGTGGTCCGTCAGGACATTGACACATGCCTGTCTCATTGGCAAGTTCTGCTTCAGAATCGTAGAAATGAAAGTAAGCCCGTCAGGGCATTGCATTATTTTCAGAAGGGGTTAGTTATGAATTTTATCAATTTTACCAATCATCCTTTAAGTACATGGGATGAGGCTCAGGTTCAGGCGGCTGAGGTGTATGGAGAAATTAAAGAACTTCCTTTTCCCTCGATAGAGCCGGAGATAGGAGAAGCAGAAATCGCAGCTTTGGCGGATATGGTAGTAGAGAAGATTCTGGCGATGAATCCTGCTGCAGTGTTATGTCAGGGCGAATTTACGCTTTCTTATGCCGTGATTACACGTTTGAAAAAACACGGAATTAAGGTGCTGGCAGCCAGCAGTGCGCGCATGGTAGATGTAACGGATGACGGGAAAAAGATCGTGAGATTCCATTTTGAACGTTTCCGTGAGTATGTATGAATGACATCAAAGCAATCAAAAATCAGCAGGAGGGATAGGATAAGTCTGGCAGGGGGCGTATTGATGCTGAAAGCAGCCCTGCCCCGGTCAGACTTATCCTATCCCCTTTGTGTTCCCTGAACAGTCCACACATTATACCTTATTCTATCTCATTCTATTTCATTCTATCTCATTCTATTTCATTCCCAGATCCTCTAATTGTTCCAGGAGGTCATTCAGAATAGCAGTTAAAAGGTCGACCGTTAATTCTTGATTTTCACAGTCAGTGCTTACATGAATAAAAACGGCGCTTTCATCTTTCCAGTGCATGTAGTTTTTGATAGCTTCCAGATCGATTTCTTTGCTGCTGGCGTGATTCAGCGAATGGCGGATCAGTTTTTTAAACAGCATATAGTTTCCAAGTGCATGGTATAGCTGCTCTGCTTCAACATTCTGTTTATATTGAAGGTATTTTGAAAGCCATTTTACATTAGTTTTAGAGTTGATCATGTATGTTACAAGACGTTCAGAACGTTTCATATAGTGTTCAGGAAGTCTTTCATCGTATGTATCTGTATTTTTTCTGGCAAAATAGTTGCAATTATCCCAGAGGTAGTAATTGATATAAGCATATTCCAGAGAAAAGTCCTTGTGTCCGCGCAGCTTTTTCCCATTACTTTCTTTCAGGATTCTTTTTTTGTCGGTAGTTCCGTAAAACCAGTGGTTTTGTACCGGGTTTTTAAAAAACCTGCGATTATAATCGTTCTCTGTACTCTCCCAGTTCCAGTTCCAGTCTTCTCTGAAATAATAAAAGATTTTCTGATGGACAAATTCGGATGGCAGCAATTCAGCGTACATGGTAACTGCCTGCTGAATCAGATTTTTGTTCAGACACCAGCGGATGGCAGCGAGGGCAGAAGGTGCATCGGTTTTAAAAATCTCCTGGTAGCTATTTTCGATATCTTTGATCAAATAATCAAACAAAGCATTTTCTTTGTGTTCGCTTTTGTGATATGCCTGAATTGCAGAATGCAGCTGCTGAATGCTTTTGGGGATAGCAGCGGAACGGCACATCTGAATCTGATTAGATACATTTGTGATTGCAGCCAGTACATTTTTTGCCTGCGTGGAGAGCGCATGGTAAACATTAATATCCGTCGCATTGTCATTTTCCTCCTGAAAATAAGACATCAGGGTTTTGGCATTCCCGTACTGGGTAAATTCATGGATTCCCGAAATAAAATCAAAAATATAGTTAACGGAAATTTTCTCTTTGATTTCACATGGATTTTCAGGGCTGCTGTTGCCGTGAAAATGTACCGCAAGTATTCTGGAAATTCTGATTCCCCGGTTTTCCAGCATTTTTGTCAGAGCAATCATAATAGTAGAAGCGCTGCGGTCGCCGCCGGTGTAATCCATGAAAAGGCGGCATTCATTGTTATGAATGGAATACAGCTGAAGAATTTTTTCCGCCAGATCAATAACAGCCTTATGAATCTCTTCTGCATTCAGATCACTGGGGTTGGGTACGGGAATAGGAGTTGCTTCAGGCATAAAAACCTGCTGCTTTTCTGCAAATAATTCAAGACTTTTTTTGTAAAAATCATAGTGCGTCTGTCTTGCAATTTCACTCTCTGATATCTGGAGATATGACGCAAGTATTTCAGACGCCGTCATGTTTTCCTCTTTAAAGGAAAGATACGAACCCGTAACGCCTGTTGTAGCAAGTGAGATAATATGATCCAGCTGTTCATTGCCGTTCTGCGATAATTCCTGCATCAGCAGTTTGGTAACCGCTTCATTGGTCTGGATGCCTTCAAAAGTAAGGGTTTTTTCTTTATTCTGATAGCGATAATGATTCACCTGACGAATCAGTGAGGTATTTATGATACTCAGGTTATTAATTAAGATATTATACATAACAAAATCCCCCTTCCCTAAAACTCTGTTCCTTCTGCAATTCTTAAAAATTCCTGCATGCTGCGGGTGAGATAGCGGCTGGATTTATAGAAAATACTGACGTCGCGGCTTGTAAATTCCGGGTCCAGGCGATAGTAAATGAGATTGTCGTCCGAGCGCATATGCATAATGACCCAGTCGCTGATGAAGGTCAGCCCCACGCCGTAGCAGGCGAGGCTGTAGGCGGTCATCTGCTGGTCGAGCTTCAGAACGATTTTCGGGGCAAATCCATAGTGGCTGCAGAGTTTTTCTGCCCTCTGCCTTGTATCATTTCCGGAGCGAAGCAGCAGAAACGGCTCCTGACTGAAATAATTCAGGGGAACGATTGGGAAATCCTTCTGTTTGTGCTTCTGATGCATGATATCGTCTGCGGTAAGCTGAAAATCCTTTAGTTCTTCGTTGACTTTACAGCTGCGTGGAACAGCCAGCATTAAAAGCTCCTTGAACAGAGGGACGCGGGAAAACTGTCCTTCAGGGAAAATGCGGTTGTCGATTACAAGGTCGAGAATTCCTTCAGACAGCTGTTTTTCAAGCTGATAGCTTCCGCCCTCGATAAGGCGCAGGGAAACGCCGGGGTAGAGCCGGGTGAAGGAAGAAATGACCGGGGGCAGCGTATGACTGAGGGAATTGCTGCTTCCGCCGATGGATAATTGCCCCGTGATCAGCTCTTCCAGCTGCAGGACATGAGATTGAAACTCATTTTCAATGTCCATGATTTTTTCAATGGATTTTATATACTCAATTCCATACTCCGTTAATCCGATAGGCGTAGTGCTCCGATCAAAAATTTCCACACCGATACGTTTTTCGATTTTACGGATGGTTGCACTTAAAGAAGACTGGCTGATGAAAAGATTTTCAGCTGCCCGTGAAAAACTTTTCGTCTTATAAACTTCATAGATATAGCCATATCCGTTAAAAAGTTTGTCGTTCATAATGTTCCTCCAAAGGTCAGGCGAAGCGCTGTGCGTACCTGTCCGACCTGTAAATAACGATTGAAAATTCTTTCATCATTTCAGAAAAAATATTAATTCCAGTATAAAACTTCTTCTTTCAAACGTCAAATCTTAATAAAAATATCACATTATAATGTTAATAAAACAGCAGTTTACAAGTTTTTGATAATTTAAAGAAATAAAAAATACAAACTCAATCTCTAAGTGGTATAATTTAAGCGATTAAACAAAATCCATACGAAAGGAGATGAGTTTGTATTTACCGCATAAAAATATCACATTATAATGTTAATAAAATGAAAAAGAATATTTTTAATTTCAAATTATACAAAATATTTTTTCTTACGATGCTAATTGACCCGATTTTTGTTGTATATGCATATTCGTGTGGTTTGGCTGTTAGTGAAATATTTATCTTGTCAAGTATAGAGACGCTATTGATTGTTCTCCTGGAGATTCCGACGGGAATTGTTGCGGATTTATTTGGGTGCAAAATTAGTATTATCTGGGGAATTATTAGTTTTATTTGTTCAAATGTAATTGTATTGTTGTATCCGAAGTTTTTGGGATTTTTGATTTGTGCTGTCCTTGTTGCGTTTTATAAGGTTTTAATATCTGGAGCAGATGAGACGTATTTATATTTGGCACTTGAGAACAAGGACGATTATTCCAAAACTTTAGGATCTTTGGATTCTATTGGATTTATACTTACTGGAATTGCGTCAATAAGCGTCGGCTGCATTTACTCGATTAATGAAAAGTATCCGTTCTTCCTGAGTATTCTTGTGTGTCTGTTTGCGTTGATTGCGGCGATTAGATTGGAAAACATAAAAGAAAGCGAATTACAAATAAAAACTGTAAGCGCTCTCTATGAAGAGTTTGGTAAAAGTGTAAAAAGAGGCTTTATGCGTGTTTTCAAATCAAACAAGCTTAAATGGTTTATGTCATTTTCCGCAATTGTCAGTTTCTTACTGGTCTCCGTGCTGCAAACTTATCAATTGTTTTTTCTCGAGCAAAAGGTGTCTGTTGAGTATTTTGGATTGATATACTTTGGTTTATATATCGTTTCCTCGATTAGTAGTAAATATGCATATTTTTTCAAACAGTTCGATATATATAAAAGTTTTATGATTCTTTTAGGGCTACTTGTCCTGACACCACTTGTAATGAGTTTTCGGATTCCATATCTTATTTTTGCTATAGCAATACCAAGAATAGTTATAGGTATTTATCCTGTTTTAATTAGAGAATATATGAATAAAGAAATAAAAGAAGACCGAGCCATGATTTTTTCTGTTAGAAGTCTTTTGTCAAGATTGATGCAGGTTTTTTTGCTTCCGGTGGTAGGAAATGTGATTGATAAGAGTAGTTTAGGACATTCATTTGTGGTCATTTGTGCTCTTGGATTAGCAATGTTTTTTGTTTTGTTTATAAGTTTACACCGTCTTAATCTTGTTGATGCAGATAAATAATTTGTTCGATTAGACATCTATGCAGTTTGCTTATTGGATGCTCTATTATTCCTGCACCCACACTTAGAAGAGATTATAATCTTCATAAAAATTTCGCATTATAATCTTTATGGAAGTATCACATTATAATCTTTA
>JAUNPP010000177.1 GCA_030536685.1 Lachnospiraceae bacterium | reverse complement strand
CCGATACATCAACCAATACACCAACCAATACAGCAGCAATACAGCAGGTTAAATTAACTCCTGCGGACACCTCCTCTGCTGAGGTAAAGGAAAAAGCGGCTCTTGCCCTTGAAGTGATAAAACGTTTAAAAGAAGAATATCCCGATGCGGGATGTACTTTGGATTACGATCAGGCGTGGAAGCTGTTAGTCAGCGTGCGGCTGGCAGCACAGTGCACCGATGCGCGTGTAAATGTCGTAGTTCAGGATTTATATGCAAAATACCCAAGCGTAGAAGCGCTCGCTGACGCGGATGCCGCAGATATCGAAGAGATTGTGCGCCCCTGCGGCCTCGGTAAAAGCAAAGCCCGCGACATCAGCGCCTGCATGAAGATATTAAAGGAAGAATATGGCGGAAATATCCCCCGCGATTTTAAATCTCTGCTGAAACTGCCCGGCGTAGGCAGAAAAAGCGCCAATCTGATCATGGGCGATGTCTTTGGAGAACCTGCCATCGTCACCGACACACACTGCATCCGCCTTGTAAACCGGATTGGACTGGTGGATGGCATCAAGGACCCTAAAAAAGTGGAAATGGAGCTCTGGAAGATCATTCCCCCCGAAGAAGGAAGCGATTTCTGCCACCGTCTTGTCTTTCATGGACGGGATGTGTGTACGGCACGCACAAAACCGCACTGTGAAAACTGCTGCCTGGCAGATATCTGCAGCAAAAAAGAGGTGTAGGGCTGTTGGGGATTCCTTGGACAGTAGGGGGTGTCCAAGGGACGCCAACAGGCCAGGATACGAAGTCTGACCTGTTGGCTGGGGTTTGCTATTTTTTACTGTCATGGAATCTTTCAACAGTTGGAGGGGGGAGGGCGCTTTGAGGGCGCTTTCGGCACCGATTCGACCCCTTGCTGTCTTGTATTCTGGTCTGTTGGCTGGGGTTTGCTATTTTTTACTGTCATGGAATTTTTCAACAGTTGGAGGGGGGAGGGCGCTTTCGGCACCGATTCGCTGCTTGCAACATCCTGTTCTCTGTGATATAATGTCCGCGGTGGTTTTCTGCTGCTGAATATTCTACAATTTTATTACAATTCAATCAATTAACATAACTTATATAAATTCAGGATTGGCTGAATGTTTCTACCAACTACCGAAATAGTTGTCTATAAGTTCATGTGAACCGCAGCCAAAAAGGAGCAATACTCATGAACAAACAGTCATTAAAGCAATCATCAGAACAGTCATTTATTTTAAAAGGTAATATTTGTTACAGCAAGTCGCGTGAAGAGCTGGCCTGTATTGAACAGGGCTTTTTAGTTTGCGTTGACGGAGTTTCTCAGGGCGTTTTCCGGTTTATTCCTGAAGAATATAAAGAGCTGGAGGTTATTGATTATGGGGATTCTATTATTATCCCTGGTATGAATGACCTTCATCTTCATGCACCGCAGTATACCTTCCGTGGTACAGGTATGGATCTGGAACTGTTGGACTGGCTGGAGACTTATACCTTTCCGGAAGAACGTAAATATGAAAATGCGGATTATGCTAAAAGAGCCTATTCTTTCTTCGCTGAAGATCTGAAAAACAGCGCTACCACAAGAGCTGTTATATTTGCAACGATCCATGTACCGGGAACTTTGTTTTTAATGGATAAATTAGAAGAAACCGGGCTTAAAACCCTGGTAGGAAAAGTAAATATGGACCGCAATTGTGCTGATTTTCTTTCTGAACAGACAGCTGAGGCTTCTCTTGAAGCAACAAGGCTCTGGCTGGAACAGAGCGCTGGAAGATACAGACACACAGCCCCCATTCTCACTCCCCGCTTTGTCCCTACCTGCAGTGATGATCTGTTAAAGGGACTCGGCCAGATACAGAAGGAGTTTGGGCTTCCGATGCAGTCTCATCTGTCGGAAAACCTGTCGGAAATCGAATGGGTAAAGGATTTATGTCCCTGGTCGACATGCTACGGAGATGTTTACAGACATTTTGGCCTGTTTGGAACACCTGAAAAAGACTCTTTATCTTTACCTTCATCTTTATCTTCATCTGAGCCTTTATCCTCATCTGAGTCTTTATCTTTATCTTTATCTGAATCAAACGCAAAATCTATTATGGCACACTGTGTTTACTCCTCAGAAGAAGAGATTGACCTTATGAAACAGCATGGTGTCTATATCGCACACTGCCCTCAGTCCAATTCCAATCTGGCATCGGGAATTGCACCTGTGCGCGATTACCTGAACAGGAACCTGAACGTCGGGCTGGGAACCGATATTGCAGGCGGAGCCAGTCTCTCCATGTTCCGTTGTATGGCCGATGCCATCACAGTATCCAAACTTCGCTGGCGTCTGGTCGACCAGAGCTTAAAGCCATTAACTGCTGAAGAAGCCTTTTACCTTGCCACAATCGGAGGCGGCTCCTTCTTCGGAAAGGTCGGAAGCTTTGAAAACGGCTACGAATTTGACGCTCTTGTACTCGATGACAGCCGCATGCGTACCGCCGAAAAGCTTTCCTTAAAGGAACGTTTGGAACGCTATATTTATCTTGCAGAAGAGAGCGGTAAACTGATTGGAAAGTATGTTGGAGGAAAACAGATCTTTTAAAGAAGATCAATTCAACAAGCGGGCACATCGGAGTGAAACAATTTCACCTCTGATATGCCCGCTGCATCCGTTTTTTTACCCAGGTTCTGACACCACATTCTTCGTGTCTGGTTCCTCCGTCTGGCTCCAGGTTTTATATCTTCAGCATTCGAAACACTCGGTCCGCTGCATCCGTATATAATTCTTCTGCCCGCTGCATTGCTTCTTCCACTGACATCGGGGCATTTACCGTAGAAATGATGCTGCTGATTCCATATTCATACATCTTCCGGGCATTCTTTCCCATACCTCCAACAATTGCGATAACAGGAATTCCACGGGATTTGCAGCGGAGGCCAACTCCACCGGGAACTTTTCCAAATGCGGACTGCCAGTCCATACATCCTTCTCCTGTAATCACCAGATCCGTCCCTTCCAGGGCAGAATCAAATGAAATAAGATCCAGAACCGTTTCAATACCGGATTTCAGATCAGCCTTCAGAAACACCTTTAATGCTGCTCCGAGACCTCCTGCTGCGCCAGCCCCGGGAATCGCATTCGCATCAATGCCAAATTGCTTTCTGATGACCTTTGCATAATTTTGCATACCAGCCTCCAGCTGTTTCTTTTTTTCTTCATCCGCACCTTTTTGTTCTGCAAACGTATACACAGCGCCATTTTCCCCGGTGAGAGGATTATTCACATCACACATAACCGTAAAAACTGTTTGCGACACAGCCGGATGAAGTCCGCTCATGTCAATCGATGCGACCTTTTCCAAATCTTCGCCGGTTCCTTCAAGTTTATTTCCATTTTCATCCAGAAATCTTATCCCAAGCGCTGTCATCGCGCCCATTCCGCCATCGTTCGTCGCACTTCCCCCGATTGCAATTGAAATGTCACGAAAACCTTTATCCAGTGCGTCGCAAAGCATTTCACCGGTTCCAACAGAAGTAGTTTTCAGAGGATTTCTTTTGTCCGGCAGAATAAGCGGAAGTCCCGAAGCTGCCGCCATTTCAATAATCGCTGATTTTTCACTGATTTTCCCATAAACAGCTGTTATTTTTTCCCCCAGAGGCCCATGCACCACCACACTTTCCATCGTGCCATTTACAGCCGCCGTCACAGCCGCCGCCGTTCCCTCTCCTCCATCCGCCACAGGAAATCCCACTGTTTCACAGCCAGGAAAATTCTTCCTGGCTGTCTCTGTAAGAATCTCTGTAATCCGTTCCGAAGTCAGAGAGCCCTTAAAAGAATCGGAAGCAAATAAAAATTTCATACTGAAACTCCTTTATTATATCACCAGATTTTTTTAACTCCTGTATCGCATTTAACTGCTTCCAATTATACCTCGATTCACCTTATAATTCCAACATGTTTTATCAGTCCCCCCTCACAGCTGTTTACGATTCCTGTATTGCGCAAAATATTCTCCCATGTTAGAATAGATAACATGCTATTACGAAAAAAAACCAGGAGGTTCCCCCATGAAAAAAAAGCCCATTCACAAAAAAATGAATGAACTTATTTTTGCAGCTGCCCAGGCCTCAGAACTGCTGATGTCCTGTATCATTATGGCCGTTATTATCGTTCTTATCGCAGGCCTGATTCTCCAGCTGCCCAAGATGGATCTTTTCAATATGGATACCAGTCAGTTCAGCAGTTTTCTTGCTTCTGCCCTCAGTTTGGTAGTCGGCGTCGAGTTTGTCAAGATGTTATGCAAGCACACACCGGAAACTGTTATTGAAGTACTTTTATTTGCTACCGCAAGACAGATGGTTGTAGAACATATGAGTCCCCCCATGACTCTGATCGGAATCATTGCAATTGCCATTTTATTTGCAATCCGCAAATTCCTCTTCCTTAAAACTGCTGAAAAAGATACTTTAAATCTCACACAGTAATTATATATTTCTTTATCTGTGCAAAGTTTCTGTCTTCCAATTTCAAAAAACTGCTTTTCATCGTATCTGATTGAAAAACAGTTTTTTTATTGATTTGATAGACGGAAATCTTCTTATAAGTCCTCATAAATGTTTATGATACCATGAGAAAAAGGCTTAAAATCAAGGTTTTCCGCATATCTTTATTTTTCTTGCCGTATCTCCGTATAAGGTGGTTTTGTAAGACCGGGCACCATTTTAGCACCACAAATGAAAGGAGGACGACATGAAAAACGTACTTTTAGATAGGGGTATTATACTCCCGTCCGGTGCAATCAACAAGGATAAAATCAACCTTGTCGCAGGAGCAATCACGCAGCCATTGGCTGAAATGGTATGGGTAACAACAGGCGGCGACATGGAAACCATTAACCGCTTGACGGACGTACTCGTTACCATGAACACCCCCGCAGACAGGGAAAAGCTCTTTAAGGTTGTCAAGCTGCTGTACGGGCTTATGGGCTTGCCCTTTTCAGAGGAAGCAGAGCCGATGGGCGCAGACCCCGACGTATTGGAATACTTCTTGTTTTCCCTTACGGCTGACTTTGGCGAAGTCATGCAGGACATAATCGCTGACGACAATTAAATACAGACCCGCACAAGCGGCGTTTCTCACTTTCACACGGAAGAACAGGAACGCCGCTTTTTTCATGCCCTTTGTTACGCAGTAGGGG
>JAUNPP010000176.1 GCA_030536685.1 Lachnospiraceae bacterium | reverse complement strand
CTTTTGCTTCTGCTTTCACTTCTGCATTTTCTTTGACTTCAGTTTTTTCTTCTGTCTCTTTTTTTACTTTCGCAGTTTCTTTTTCCCCGGATGAAACAGAAAAACTGCCTCTTCCATCCAAAATTCCATCCGCTGTAAAACCAGACTCTACCAAAACGCCCGTTTTAATCCCCGTAACAACAAATGCTGCCGGTGCTGCTTCTGCTGCCTTCGGGACCTCTTTTGCTGCCACTGCTTCCACTGGTTTCGGACTTTCTTTTACCTGTGCTATTTCCACTGCAGACTGATATCCTTCTGCTTCAAAGGGCTTTTTTCCGTAACGGCTATTTCTGTTTCCTTTCAGATATCTGCCTCCACGTTCACGCCTGCGGTTATTTCTGCTTCCGTAAGCCTCGGCTGGTGTCATTTCAATTCCTGGAATTGCAGCATTGGCGGAGTCCGCCTTCGCAACGGTTTCTTCCGCAGCCAGCTCTTCTGAGGTATTTTCAGCTTCTCTGGAAATTTCTGACACTCTGGAAATCTCTGATACCCGCTGAATATGTACTGTATCATTCATGTTTCTCCAGAACTCGATCAGATGATCATAAGCTTTATCATTGCTGACAATTACAAATTCTGTCTCACCTCTGGCTCCGGCCAGAAATCCCAGATAACTGCATAACTGGTGATCAAGGGCATCTCTCTCACCTGTTACCGCTTTGTGCATAACGATTTCTGATTCACTGTTTCGAATCAGTTCCATCATTTCAATCGTAATCTTATTCTCACGATTACTCCAGAACAGATGCACACTGTCCTCTTTTCCAATGTACTCAATACCGGCAAGACCACCGGATTTAACATTCTCAAAATCAATTAAATACGTACTCAAAATTATATCTCCTATCTATATCTGTAACCTTCCAGAGTAGTATCTCTGTAGCTTTTCAGAGTGGTATCTCTGCCAAAAAATCAGCCCAGAAATCCAAGATGCTCCAGAAGGATCTTCACTCCCAGGAGAATCAGGATCACGCCTCCCAGGAGCTCCGCCTTTGCCTTATAACGAATCCCGAAAATACTTCCGATCTTTACTCCCACCGCTGAAAAAACAAATGTGGTGCATGCAATAAACACTGCCGCCGCTACAATATTCACCTTCAGGAAGGCAAATGTAATTCCTACTGCCAGCGCATCAATACTGGTTGCAACCGCCATAATAAACATGGTTTTTACCCCGAAAGAATTACTCATCTCCTCCTCTTCATCCGAAAAAGCTTCCCGAACCATGTTGACGCCTATCAGACCAAGAAGGATAAATGCAATCCAGTGGTCAAAAGCAGTAATATAATCAGCAAATGCTGCACCCAAAATATATCCCAGAACCGGCATCATTCCCTGAAAACCGCCAAACCATATGCCTGCCAGTCCCATCTCTCTGGCGCCGGTCTTTCCACCTGCCAGACCTTTACAAATTGAAACTGCAAACGCATCCATCGACAGCCCTACCGCAAGAATAAAAAGCTCTGTTAATCCCATTGTTTTTCCTCCTGTTAACCTGTTTTCATTTGTTATTTCCAGATCCTATTAATCCATATGCCGCACCAAACGCAAAACGAGACCCCGTATAACAGAATCATGAAGGTGTTCATGGATACAGTACCTCCACAATCTGCTATACATGAGTCTCGTTCTTTAAGATATGCCAGGCTGTAAAGCCAGTATGTTGACATATCACACGATCGTGCAAACTACTCCCTCACAGGCAGTTTTTATATTATACCCATAACATAAAGTTTCTGTCAAGAAAAAAATCAATGCTGTTACAAAATCAATGCTGTTACAAATAATCCTGCTTAATCCTTTTTAACAGTAAATGCTACGCCCACAACCTTAGGGCCTGCATTGGCTGCGATTGCTGCACCGATCTGATAACATGCATCCGGCGCATAACCTGTCTTTTCAGTCATGATTGCTGTAATCTCATCCTTACATGAAGAATCGCTGCCATAAATGATCTGATAAGGTGTTCCGGGTTCCATGTCCTTTAAAGACATCGCCGCAATCTTATTGATCAGCTTTGCCTCGCCGCGAACCTTTGCCGCCGTTGAAATTTCTCCATCAAAAATCTTCATAACAGGCTTTAAATTCAGCTTATCACCGATAAATGCGGCAGCGCTGGGAATACGGCCTGATTTTCCTGCATATTTAAGAGAATACATTCCAAAATAAATCTGCTGCTTCTCAAGTGTTTCTTCCAGATAAGCTCTGATTTCCTGCGCGCTTTTTCCGTCATTTCTCATGCGGCCTGCTGCAACAAGCGGGGAACCATACATAGCAGAATAGCCTTTTCCATCATATACGGTAATATTCACTTTTCCCTGATATTCCGGATGTTCATCAAAAAACAGATCTTTCGCCATAACTGCATTGCCGCAGGTTGCTGAACCCTTTGAATTAATCATAACCAGAATCAGGTCTGTATATCCTGCCTTAGCCTCTTCCAGGTAAATTTCCTGAAAAGAAAAAGGAGTAATCTGTGATGTTTTGGGAATTTCATCATACTTTTCCATCAACTGATAGAAACCATCGTTATCAAAATCCACTCTGCTGACATAAGAGTTCTCTCCCAGCACAACCTGAAATGGAAGGATTCTGATATCATATGTTTTTTCGTCCTCAAAAGAGATATCACTTGCTGAATCTGTTATCAATCTGATTTTTTCCATTTTATTTTCTCCATTATTACCTTATAACTTATATAAACAATCCTATTCTACAGGATTTGTTCCGCGAAATCAACCGAAACTGTTGTCTTTTGAATTTTTTACTGCTGCAGGCAGTCCCTTTTTGGCTCCATGCCGTCACTTTTGGGGAAAGTTTTCAACTCCTGAAACGTCATAAAAGCTGCTACAAGACCTGCGATCAGGTCAGCAGCCGGGCCTGCATACATAATTCCGTCAATTCCCATTAGCAAAGGCAGCAGCAGGATCAGCGGCAGCAAAAACAAAATCTGTCTGGTCAGCGACAGAAAAATCCCTTTTCTGGGTTTTCCAATTGATGTAAAAAAATTGGAGGAAATCGGCTGTACTGCATTCAGGAAGGTAAAAAACAGAAAAATCCGGAAATACGATACTGCAAATGAAACATATTCCTCCGATCCCGAACCGAACAGGCCGATAATCTGTCTGGGGAAAAGCTGAAACATAAAAAATGCTAAAACAGAGATTGCAGTTCCGGAAATAATCGACAGGCGATAGACCTCCTTCACTCTGCTATACTGTTTCGCGCCATAATTAAAACTGGAAATCGGCTGCATTCCCTGTGACAGACCAATTACAAAAGAGAAAAAGACCATATTGACCTTGGAAATAATTCCCACACATGCCAGAGGGATTGACTGCCCATAGCTGGATAATTCTCCGTAATAGGTCAGCGACTTATTCATAACAATCTGCACTACCATCATAGCCAGCTGGTTAAAGCAGGGGGTAGCCCCCAGCGATATGATCTCCATTGTGTACTCACGATGCAGAACCAGATGACATTTCTGCAGCTTTCCGGTTTTAAAACGGTATTTCATATACCAGACCACCAGACAGCCGGAAAAGATCTGACCGATGATGGTTGCAAATGCCGCCCCTGCCATTCCCATATCAAATCCGAAAATAAACAGCGGGTCAAGGATCGTATTGATCACTGCTCCCGAAAGATTGCACATCATTGTAAAACGCGGGCTTCCATCTGCGCGCACCAGATGCCCGCCTCCGGTTGCGAGAATCAGAAACGGAAATCCAAAAGAGGTAATCCCCGTATAGGATCTGGCGTAATCCAGCACATTCTCCGGCGAACCGAAAAATCGAAGCATCGGTGTCAGAAAAAGCTGTGTTACAATGCACAGGATAACACCCAATCCGAACAGGCAGACCAGTGCATTTCCAATATAATGGACTGCTTTTTCCTGGTCTCCGCGCCCCATGGTCAGATTAAAAGAAGCCGCACCGCCGATACCGAACAGCAGGGCGATTGCAATACACGATGTACTTAACGGAAATGCGATATTCGTAGCCGCATTTCCCAGTTCTCCCACACTTTGCCCGATAAAAAACTGATCCACGATATTGTATAACGCACTAACCAGCATCGCTATAATACTGGGAACAGCAAATTTACGCAAAAGTCCCGGAACCGGAGCAGTTCCCAACGGATTCTGATTTCTTTCAATCATATTTTTACCACCTTTAATTTTTTCTTCTTTCTGTGTCTTCTGTCTGCTGCCTCCAGGCCGCTTCCATAACCCGGTAAACCTCCTGCAGAGGAAGTCTGTTCTCACGGGCAAGTTCCACCGCAGAGCCGTATTCCGGATATGCCCGCTCCCACAAAGCCGTTCTGCAGATCTTCATCTGCGCCTTTCCAAGCGGAGTGTCAATGATCCGCCCTTCCCGCTCCAGCACAGTCCGTTCCATTTTCTGGCGCCGGATTCCAATTGTGGTCGTTTCCTCAAAAATAATCTGTTCCAGCGCAGGGATATTTTTCTCATCACATATAATGTTCAGCTGATACGCCGGGCGGTTTTTTTTCATAAAAACGGGAGTATAGTTAACGTCTCTGGCTCCGGCCTGAAACAGCCGCTCCATCACATAGCCCAGCATCTCTCCGCTGCTGTCATCAATATTGCTTTCCAGCTTAAAAACATGATCCTTCGTGCCATCAAAATCCTGAATCAGCATCGCACGCAAAATCCCGGGAACCCCCGGATAAATCCGCTTTCCAGCTCCCATGCCGGTTTTTTCAATTACAAAGCTTTCCGGAAGAGAATCATCTGTTTTTATCGCAGCTGCAATCGCAGCACCTGTAGGCGTTACCAGTTCTCCCTGCGTATCCGTCAGATGAAGCCGCAGACCATGCATCTGCGTAATAGCGCTCACCGCAGGCACCGGAACCGGAATAATTCCATGCTGGCAGCGAACCGTTCCATGCCCTTCATACAGCTCCGGCACAATCACCCGGGTAATTCCCAGATTGTCCAGACAGACAGCTGCCGATACAATATCCACGATGGAGTCCACAGCTCCCACCTCATGAAAATGCACCTGTTCCACTGAAGTCCCATGCACCTTTGCCTCCGCCTGAGCAATAATATCAAAAATCCGGGCTGCAATCGCTCTTGCCCCTTCTGTCAGATTTCCCGAATCAAGAATCGCAAGAATTTGAGCAAGCCCACGATGCAGGGCATGAACATGTTTATGTTTATGTTTATGGTTATGGTCATGCACATCTATCTCGTGTGCATCTATCT
>JAUNPP010000023.1 GCA_030536685.1 Lachnospiraceae bacterium | reverse complement strand
TTCTCTAAGGTCCCTTTCACAGGATATTACTGTAATTCCGCCGCCGCAGTTTTGCAGCAGAGCGTTACAGCAGCCCGTTTGATTGATACGCTATATGCCCGACGGACGCAGAACAGGCAAAAACCATGTGTCTATCTCCCTGCATATCATCGTGTTTATCTCCCTACCACTGTTCAGGATTTTATGACAGTAAAAGCTGCAAAAACCAGCAAGAGGTCTATGGTACAAGTCTGCAAGGGGCGTATTGGTGCTGAAAGCACCATCTTAGCCCCGGTCAGACTTCGTAGCATAGACATCTTGCGTCTCCTTGCGTCCCTACTGTCCGAAAATTTCTGGACAGTAACTTTTCCAGGAGAAAGTCATGCTTTTAATAATGGTTTCCTCTATTTGCGTGGAGTGTGTGAAGGCTCCATTACAGCAACATCCTGTTCGGGGACGCGCTCTCGCTCTGATCGAACGCAGCGGAACTAAACTCTCGAACTGTCTTTCAGACAGCCCGATCGTTAAGTGCCGGCGTTCTCTAAGGTCCCTTTCACAGGATATTACTGTAATTCCGCCGCCGCAGTTTTGCAGCAGAGCGTTACAGCAGCCCGTTTGATTGATACGCTATATGCCCGACGGACGCAGAACAGGCAAAAACCGTGTGTCTATCTCCCTGCATATCATCGTGTTTATCTTCCTACAACTGTTCAAAATTTTATGACAGTAAAAGCTGCAAAAACCAGCAAGATGTCTATGATACAAGTCTGCAAGGGGCGTATTGGTGCTGAAAGCACCACCTTAGCCCCGGTCAGACTTGTATCATAGACATCTTGCGTCTCCTTGCGTCCCTACTGCCCGAAAATTTCTGGACAGTAACTTTTTCTGTATTGACTTGAATTAAAGTCTGTTTTGTGATAAGATGATTTTGTGGAGTGCAATTCAGTTAGAAATATAGTTCAAGAGGCAACTGAAAAGCAGTTGGAGTGACAGCTGATCGTGACACGCCGTATCGAAACAAGATAATTAAAATTAACTAAAAAATGATACAAATGAAAGAGTACAACGATGAAGGAATCAAAGAATCATTCAGAAAAACAGTTCCATTACAATGCTGAAAGAGAACTGTATACAGAAACCTTTAAAGAAAAAAGCTTCGAATTTCCCTCAGAAAAAGTAATGTGTCTGGTTCAGCTGCTCGATCTGGAAAAACCAGCAAACGACCAGGAGATAGAAGACTCAAAAAAGAAATTCGAAAGCAATTTTCAACAAGCCAATCAAACCACAATCCGCCGAAACCGTCTTCTCAGGCACGGCAACCGCCTAGCCGGAATCTGTATGGCACTACTACTGATATTCCTGGCAGCAGATGTAACAACGAAAGCAGTAATGAACGAAAGCCTTTTCCATATGGTAAGCCGATGGAAAGGTCAGGTCGAGATTATCCCCGGAGAAAAAAGTATCGAAGAGGAAAGTTCCGATTTTGGAGAAAGCGAAACACAATATTTCAAAAGCATTAAAGAATTTTCAAGGAATTTTCAAAACGATTTTTTGGTTTGTTCCTGGTTGCCTGAAAATGTAAGTTTAAATAAGATTGCTATACGGAAAGGCGACAAATTTTCGGAAATTGTATGGGAGTATAATAATACCAATCTGAAGGATTGGAAAATGCAGATATGGATGTGCCGAAATACAGAAAAAGACACAGCTGGATTTTCCAGTAATTTGGAAAATGATATATTTTCAGAGGAAACTATAAATGGAATGAAAGTTACATATTATGTGCGTGATGAAGGAGCTTTAGCAGGCTTTGAATATCAAGATTTTTGGTATCTTGTAGATATCAAGGAAGATAAGGAAATCTTAAAACACATAATAGAAAGTATGGTGGAGTATGAGAAATAAAAAATTGAAAAAATGTTTAAGTATAGTATTGTCTATGGTATTGATGTTTAGTTTTAACAGTATTGTCTATGCTTCTGAAGTAATTGAGAATGGTAGTAATGAAGCGTTGACGTGTACGGAAGGAGAAAAAATTCAAAATCCTGAAGTGTACGTGGATGGCATTTATGATAGTAATAAAAACAGCAGAGCGTACCTTTCTGGTTTAGTTCGTTTAGCAAAGTCTGGAACAAAATTAGGCGGTAGCTATTCCAGCTCCTACACTTATGCGGTAGATCGTATTGGTGTAAAAAATGTAAAATTACAGTATAAAGGTGCATTAGGAGTCTGGCTTACAATTATTACTTTAGATGACAGATATGTAAAAAATGACTCTACATATTTAGGAGGATTTACTTGCAGTGGAACTCTTGGCAGAACCTACCGTTTAAAAGCAACCCATTACATCACAGACGATGGCAGAGCAGAATTTAGAGACAATATAACCGGAGAACTTACTTTCTAAAGTTAAAAAACTTAACGTAGTGCCATACACCACACTAACGCCGTTCTCCCCACCAAAAGTTCAGCATTTTATGGACAATATGGACAATAGGGAAGGCGAAAACCAGCAAGCTGGCCATGATATAAGTCTGCAAGGGGCGTATTGATGCTGAAAGCATCACCCTAGCCCCGGTCAGATTTATATCATGGCCAGCTTGCGTCCCCTTCCCTTCCCCTTCCCTTCCCCTTCCCCCCGTCCCCCAAAAAATCCTGAACTTTTCCACAAATTCTCTATTGCTTTTTGCTTCTAAATAGTGTACTATATCCATATACATAAGAGAAAAGGTGTGCCTGATAAGATACTTCAGAAGACTGCCGGAAACAAAGTGATTGATTTCGCTTTGCTTCCGGCTTTTATTATGTGCGCAGAAAGTATGTTTTTCTGACGTTTCTGAAAACGGAAACTGCGGCAGGCTGATAGCAGCGCCCAATAATCTTATGCTGATAAAACCAGGAAAGAGGAAGTGAGAGTTATGTATGTTATGATCGATAATTACGATTCATTCGTATACAATTTGGCTATTTATTTTGAAGAAATTGGAAGAGAGGTTGAGGTGATCCGAAATGATGAAATTCAGATGGATACATTGGACAGACTTCTGGAACAGGATGAATTGGAGGGTGTGATTATTTCGCCCGGTCCGAAAGGTCCCTGGGATTGTGGAAAATCTGCAGAGATCGTGCGCCGTTATACGGGAAAGGTTCCGATCCTTGGCGTATGTCTTGGACATCAGGTGATCGGTTATGTATTTGGTGCAGAGGTAAAAAAAGGAAACTGCCCGATGCATGGAAAGGTAACCAGAATCCAGACCCAGAAGCGCGGTTTGTTCAAAGAACTGCCTTCCGAGTTTCAGGTAACCAGATATCATTCTCTGGTTGTAACGGCTGATTCTCTTCCCGAGGAGCTTCAGATAGATGCCCAGACATCTGATGGTGTGGTTATGGCTGTCAGCCATCGCAGTGAGCCGGTATATGGAGTACAGTTCCATCCGGAAGCGGTTCTGACGGAATATGGTCATGAGATTTTACAGAATTTCTGTACCATTTGTGAAAATTATCAGCAGAAGAAAGGAAGCCGCATCGCATGATTTTAAGAAAATATGATACTGCCTGCTCTTTATATGACATTTTCAGCTGCCTGCATCAGGAGGAGGACGCTGTTTTTCTGGATTCTTCGTTGAAAAATCAATATGGACGCTTTTCAATTGCCGGTTTTCTTCCGGAGATGAAGGCAGAGGAAAAGGATGGGATTTTCTATCTGAATGAACAGCCACAGCAGATGGACTGTATGGCCTGGTTAAAGGCGTATCTGGCGAAAAACCGGGAAGAAAATCCTACGGCGCTTCCGTTTGTATCAGGTGGAATTGGTTATCTGACATATGATTACGGAAAACGGTTTATGGGATTGCCGCATGTTCATCCTAAAAATATCGATATGGCAGACTGCCGATTTGTTTTTTATCGTTTATATTTGATTGAAGAGACACAAACCGGCGAGATTACAATTGCTGCCCGGGATGAAGAGGCTGTTGCGTGGCTTAAGAAAAAAGAACGGGAATCGGCTGGCTGGCTGTGTGCTTCCGCAAAAGAATGTAAATGTGCTGAACATGCAGAAGCCGGACAGAATGAAATAACCTCTGATTTTGCAGAAGCCGAACAGAATGAAGTGACTTCTGATTTTGCAAAAGCCGGACAGAATGAAGTAACCTCTGATTTTGCAGAAGATGATTATAAGGACGCTATTCAGAAGATGGTGGATTACATTGTTGCGGGTGATATTTATATTACGAATATGACCAGACAGATTGAAATCCGATCTCAGGCCGAACCGTATGAGATTTTCCGTTTCCTGCGCAAAAACAATCCTTCTCCGTTTGGCGGCTACTTTAATTATAAAGATGTTGAGATTGTCAGCGCTTCACCGGAAAGATTTTTTGAAATTCGCGATAAGGTGATTCGGACGAGACCGATCAAAGGTACCCGTAAGAGGGGCGCAACTCCTGAAGAAGATGAGATGCTTCGGCTGGAGCTTCAGAACTCTGAAAAGGATAAAAGTGAGTTGCTGATGATCGTGGATCTGGAGCGCAATGATCTGAGCCGGGTTTGTGAAGCAAACAGTGTAAAAGTAGAAGAATTATTTGTTACGGAGGCATATGCTACTGTATTTCATCTGGTTTCTACAATCTGCGGTAAGCTTCATGCACAGAAGGATCTGGTGGATGTGCTGGAAGCAATGTTTCCGGGCGGTTCCATTACAGGCGCTCCGAAGTATCGTTCCATGGAGATTATTGATGAGCTGGAGCACAGCAGAAGGATGCTTTACACGGGCTCAATGGGGTATATAGGATTTGACGGGAATTGCGATTTTAATATTGTCATCCGTACTCTGGTTCATCAGGGCGATTGTTATCACATCGGAGCAGGAGGCGGCATTACCTGCGAATCAGAACCGGATTTTGAGTATGAAGAAACCTGTCAGAAGGCAATGGCTTTGATCGATGCGGCTGCAAAGGCGGCTGATATTTTGCAGAAAGGGCAGGAAAAGTGATGAATTTGGAAAATACAGTGGCAGATGACGGTTTTTATTTTGGACTGGGAGTATTTGAAACGATCAGTGTCCTTAATGGAGTACCGGCACTTGAAGCGTACCATCTGGAACGGCTTGCTTCGGGGCTTGAAACACTGGGGATTTCCCTTCCCTGCGAAAATCAGCAGATTCTGCAGCAGCGTATGCGGATGGTCATGAGGGAATTTGAAGAGCAAAATCAGGAGGAAAGAGATCGTTATGTACTGAAGGTCTGTGTAACGCCGCAAAATCTGAAAATTACAGCCCGCAGAAATACATATACAGAACGGGATTATGAAAAAGGCTTTCATCTTCGGATCAGTCCGATTTTAAGAAATGAAACCTCTCCGTTTACCTCCATTAAATCTTTGAATTATGGTGATAATATTCTGGAAAAACGGCGCGCGCACAGAGAGGGCTTTGATGAGCCGGTTTTTCTGAATCGGAAAGGTTTTCTGACGGAGGGGGCTACCACCAACCTTTTTGGTGTTTTAGACGGAGAATTGATTACCCCCCACGCATCGTGCGGACTTCTTCCGGGAACTGTCAGAAGATATGTGCTGGAACATTTTTTCGTGCGCGAGGTGGAGATGACGCCTCAGATGCTTTTCGACTGTACGGAGGTTTTTGTAACAAACGCACTTCTGGGAATTATGCCGGTCAGCAGATTTGAAGAAAAGTGTTACCATGTTGGTGAAAAAATACAGGAAACAGCCTTAAAATATAAAGTCGATTGTTGTAAAATATAAAAAATTGTGATATATTGTTTTTGACATATGACGGATATCCCGGATTCAAAATATCAGGGATCAATAGAAGATTGGAGGTCTTTACAACATGTTAAAGGAAATTGCCAGAAGATATTATCTGGAAGAAAAATGCAACTGTTCGGAATCTCTTCTGTATGCGGCTAATGAATATTATCAGCTTGGCCTGGGTGCAGAAACCCTGAAAGCAATCGGTGGTTTTGGCGGCGGTATGGGCTGCAAGACAACCTGCGGCGCACTGAGTGGTTCTATTGCAGCGCTGAGCTGTATGTTTATGCAGGGAAAAGCGCATGAAACTCCCGATATGATGAAGATCAGCGGTGGTTTTGTAGCCAGATTTGAAGAAAAGCTTGGAAGCACACTTTGCAGCGTTCTGGAACCGCAGAACAAAAAGCCTGATGTACGCTGTGTTCTGACAGTAGAGCTGGCAGCAGAGGCGCTGGAGGCTTATATCGCAGAGTTAAAAAAAAATTAAATGAAGCAGAGACTCTGGAAGAACTGACACCTGAGGACATCAAAAGGGTAAAAGGTCTCGGATTTCTGCAGAATAAGGGAACCCGCTGCTTTAATGCACGTGTGATTACCCGAAACGGAAAGGTAACCTTTAAAGAAATGCAGAAAATTTCAGAAGCTGCAGAGAAATTCGGCAGCGGAGAAGTTATGATGACTACGCGTCTTACTATGGAAGTAAAAGGAATTCCATATGAGAAGATCGAGGATTTCTGTGCTTTTCTGGCAGAGGAAGGTCTGGAAACCGGCGGAACCGGTTCAAAGGTGCGTCCGGTTGTTTCCTGTAAGGGAACGACCTGTCAGTACGGTTTGTGTGATACCTATGGGCTTTCTGAAACAATCCACAATCGTTTTTATAAAGGCTACAGAGCGGTAAAGCTGCCCCACAAATTTAAAATTGCTGTAGGCGGCTGTCCGAATAACTGCGTAAAACCCAATTTGAACGATATTGGCATTATCGGTCAGCGCCTGATGGAATACGACCCTGAGCTGTGTAAGGGCTGCAAAAAATGTGCCGTGACAGAGGCCTGTCCGATTCATGCAGCTTCTGTTCAGGAAAAGAAGCTTGTAGTCAGCGAGGAATGTAATCACTGCGGACGCTGCCTTGAAAAATGTCCGTTCCACGCGGTAAAACCCGGAGCTTACGGCTATCGCGTTGTGATCGGCGGACGCTGGGGCAAACAGATTGCGATAGGAAAAGAGCTGAACAGGATCTTTACTTCGCAGGAAGAGGTGCTTTCTGTAATTGAAAAGGCAATCCTGTTTTTCAGAGAACAGGGAATTACCGGGGAGCGTTTTTCCGATACAATAAACAGACTGGGATTTGAATATGTTCAGGAACAGCTGTTAAGTGATGAAATCTTAAAGCGAAAAGAAGAAATCCTGGGTGCTGAACTGCATCTGACAGGAGGCGCAACCTGCTGATCATCAGCGGTCTGCACTTTAGCCGCCTATACCTTAGAAAAAACATAAAAAACTGTCACAAAGTGATAAAAAAGACATAAAACGAACAAAAGACATAAAACGAACATAAAAGGGACGTAAAAACAACATGTCGCAGCCATTGACTGCGGCATGTTGTCAGTTATAAGAAATTTGTTTTGGTGGGAGTCCAATCTCTTTCCAGGATAAAGGAATCTAAGAAAATTATTTAAAAAATCAGGAGGAAATGAAATGGGAAAAAGAATTTTAATTGTAGGCGGCGTTGCCGGTGGCGCATCCACGGCTGCAAGAGCGCGCAGAATCGATGAATCAGCAGAAATTATCATGTTTGAGAGAGGACCTCATGTATCCTTTTCCAACTGTGCACTGCCCTTTTATCTGAGCGGAACGGTTTCTTCCAGTGATAAGCTGGTTTTAATGACACCGGAACGTTTTAAAAAGCAGTATGCGATTGAGGCAAGAGTAAATCAGGAAGTGACTGCTGTAAACAGAGCAGAAAAAACAATCGCTGTCAGAAACGTGGAAACCGGTGAAGAATATACGGAAAAATACGATGTTTTAGTGCTTTCTCCCGGCGCAGTTCCGGTAGTGCCTGCAAGCATTAAAGGTGTGCATGGTGAGAATGTATTTACAATCCGCAACGTGGTGGATATTGAAAAGCTGAAATCTTATATTGATGCGAATCAGATTCAGGAGGTTACCGTTGCAGGCGGCGGATTCATTGGCATTGAAGCGGCTGAAAATCTTACGGAAGCAGGTGTTCATGTAACACTTGTGGAAGCTGCTGATCAGGTGATGGCTCCTTTTGATTATGATATGGCTCAGATTTTACAGAAGGAAATGCTGGATCAGGGAATGAACGTGATTACCGGTGATGGGATCGCTGAAATTACCGATTCGGAAGTGGTTTTAAATTCCGGCAGACGGATTCCCAGCGGCTGTACGATTATGGCAATTGGCGTCAGACCGGAAACAACGCTTGCCAGGGCAGCAGAGCTGGAAATCGGCGAGACAGGCGGAATTAAGGTAAATCACAATTATCAGACCAGCGACCCTTCTATTTATGCAGTAGGCGATGTGGTTGAAGTTTATAATCAGCTGACCATGAAGCCTTCCCGTCTGGCTCTGGCAGGTCCTGCGCAGCGTCAGGCGAGAGCAGCAGCTGACCATATGTATGGGATTCCTCATCAGAACAAAGGCGTTATCGGCTCTTCCTGCATCCGTGTATTTCATCAGAATGCTGCTTCTACCGGACTTAGCGTAAAGGCTGCAAAACAGGCAGGAATCCCCTGTGATTTTGTATATGTTCTGCCTGCAGACCATGTGGGTCTGATTCCCGGAAGCCATCCGATGCATTTTAAACTGGTATTTGAAGTGCCGACAGGCAGAATCCTGGGCGCGCAGGCAATCGGTATGGGCGCGGTTGACAAGCGAATTGATGTAATTGCGACCATGATTTCCATGAAGGGTACTCTGGAAGATCTGAAGGAACTGGAACTGTGCTATTCTCCTGTTTTCAGCACAGCAAAAGATGTTGTAAATTATGCCGCTTTGGTAGGATTGAATATCTTATACGGAAGATATCGCCAGGTGCCGGTCAGCCAGGTGCGCAGCCTTGTGGAAAGCAATGCATGTATTGTAGATGTGAGGGAGGCTCGTGAATATGCGGCAGGCCATCTGCTGAATGCTGTCAACATTCCGTTAAGTGAGCTCCGCGACCGTGTAAATGAGATTCCGAAGGACCGCCCTGTCTATCTGCACTGCCGTTCCAGCCAGAGAAGCTATAACGCGGTTATGGCGCTGCAGGGAATGGGATATGATAATGTTTATAACATTTCCGGCTCTTATCTGGGCATCTGCTGCTATGAATATTATGAGGATCAGATGACTGGAAGAGAGAAGATTGTTACGGCTTATAACTTTAATTAATTAAGATTATTGGACTGAAAGCATGATTTTATGGTATTTTTTTGTTAATTTCGCATTAATTGTTTACAAAATAACAAAATTAGTGTACAATGTTAACAAAAGTCGGGTTGGGCATGCCCGAAGCAGCTAATTTTAAGATATGGATTTCAGTACGGGGTTTTAAAATCCATATCCAAAGCCGGACAGAACTTTACGGAATCTTATTCCGTAATATGAGGCTCTGTTCAGGGGGAATAGTTGCAAAGAAAGGAGTAATACTATGAATTCACCTGCAGAAGTTGCAAAAAATTATGTCACAATAGGTAAGGGTAAGGTCAATACACCGGTTCCCAAAATGTTTATACTTGCTGTTATGGCAGGTATGTTTATTGCAATGGCTGGCGTTGGCGCCAGTACAGCATCCGCTACAGTAGAGAACGCATCTCTGGCCAAGTTCCTGGGTGCGGCAGTATTCCCCGGCGGACTTGCTATGGTTCTGATTGCCGGAAGCGAGTTATTTACCGGTAATACACTGCTTTTGATTCCGCTGATGGAAAAAGAGGTTTCAGTAGCAGGCGTGCTGAAAAACTGGGTTGTAGTTTATATTGGTAACCTGGTAGGAAGTATTATTGTTTCCGCTATCTGCGTATGGGGCGGTCAGCTTGGCCTGTTCAGCAATGGTCTGGCAGTATCTGCTTTAGGTACAGCAGCAGCTAAGTGTTCCATGCCTTTTATGCAGGCACTGATCAAAGGTATCGGATGTAACTTCCTGGTATGCATCGCTGTATGGATGTCATTTGCAGCGAAAGACATCGCAGGCAAATTCTTTGCATTATACCTTCCCATTCTGATCTTCGTTGTAGCCGGATTTGAACATAGTGTTGCAAATATGTATTACATAACAGTTGGTTTATTTGCTAAGACAAATCCTGCATATCTTCAGGCTGCAGCTGATGCCGGAAAAGATTTAACAAACCTGACATGGGGAGGCCTGTTTATCGGCAACCTGCTGCCTGTTACCATCGGTAATATTATCGGCGGCGGTGTTCTGGTAGGTCTGTCTTACTGGTTCACATATCTGCGCAAATCAAAATAGTATCTATCCTGTGATATTGGGAAAGAACCTGTGAATGCCCGGCAGGTTTACGGATACGGATTTACAATTTCAAATTTCAAATGGCTGCTGTCCCGGTTATTCGGTGACGGCAGCCAAAGTCTTAACTTCATGATATTGGAGTGTGAGCAGTAACTTAACGGAGCCTTCTTGTGCGGAAGGCTCTTTTTCAGTTGCTATTTATGCATTTATCGCTTATGCTATATAGTAAGAGTTAGAAATACTATGAGGAGGAAATTATGCCAAGACCTAAAAAATGCAGGAAGGTTTGTTCCATGCCTGCCCGTGATGTATTTGCTCCGGTAGATGGAGGAGGACATGCCTCAGAACTGATCGAGATGAGCGTTGATGAATATGAGGTAATACGGCTGATCGATTTAAAAGGATATACCCAGGAGGAATGTGCAGAGCAGATGGATATCTCCAGGACAACCGTAACCGGTATCTATAATGATGCGCGGAAAAAGCTGGCGGAGATGCTGGTGAATGGAAAAAAACTGAAGATAACCGGCGGAGATATCGCTTTATGCAGCCACCACAGTCAGGAGTGCGCAAAGAGGCATTACACAGGCTGCTGCAGACGACGGAAGGCAGCGGAGGCAGCTTTTGCGAAGAAGTGACTGGGCGGGAGGATTTCCTTTAATAGTGGATGCATTTTTTAAGTTCATTCACAGAAGGATTGGTGGAGTTTTTATCCCAGACCATAAGAATTCCGCCTTTATCGGTGGAAAGCTGATAGCGGTTGAATCCGTCTGAGCAGCTTCCCGGAAACCAGGAGCCGGAGCTTAGAAAATAACCCTGTCCGCGGATCAGGGAAATATAAGCAGCCTGCAGACCGGAGACGATAGAAACGGACGAATAGGGAATCTGATGTTTTTCACATATCTTCAGTATGAAGGAATGATAATCCGGTGCAATCTCTTCCGGAAGTATTAACAAAGTCTCATCTTTCAGCAAATCTTTAGAGAAAAATTCGCGTCCGGCTATCACATGAGATTTTCCGATGCAAAGCTCGATCGGAGCCGCATGAAACAGGCGTGAAAGATAGCCGTTGGAATGGTAGTAGTCATATTCATAGGACGGTGCAAAGATCACATCGTATTTATCACAGGCGATTCCGCGGCGCAGCTCCGGAGAATCTGCTTCTTCCATATGGATTTCGATGTCGGGACATGTCTGCGCGAATTCCTGGATGATTGGAAAAATCTGGGTGGAGCCGGAAAAGCTTCTGGGAACCCCGATGCGGATGAATTTGTTGTGGTTCAGAACGGAACAGGCTTTTTCATATCCTATCTGCGTTGCATCCAATGCCTTTTTCCATTCCTGATACAGGATTCTTCCTGTATTTGTCAGAATAGCCCCTCTGGGGTTTCGGATAAAAAGAGACAGCCCTGTCACCTCTTCCAATTTGGAGATCGTTTTGCTGATTGAGGGCTGTGAGATGTGCAGTTCTGCAGAAGCTTTTGTAAAATTGCCGTACTCTGCAACAACAATGAATGTATATATTTGATTTAATGTAATATCTGAATTTCCATTATGGTAAATTAAATCCATAGAACCTCCCGAAAATTTTCTAGTGTATGACAATAATGATATCGGAAATGAGGTTAAAATACAAGTGAGAAATTTGTCTTTTCAAGAATGCCATCGGCATTCCTGCTGCTTATAGAAGTGGGAGTCTTATCAAATTCCAGGATAAAACTGCCCGGTTGCGGCAGCAGAAAAGTCTTGCAGTTAGTTGTGTATAATGTTACTATTATGAGGCAACGAATGTTTACAGGAGGAATCTATATGCAGAATAATATATATATTCTGGAAGGTCTTGGCTGTGCAAATTGCGCGGCTAAGATGGAACAGAAAATCAGTATGCTTGAAGGGGTGGATGAAGTCAGCATTGTATTTGCCACCAGGCAGATGCGGCTGAGAGCGGAAGACCCTGATGCGCTGATGGAAGAGATAACGAAGGTGGTCCATAGCCTGGAGCCGGATGTAACTATCCGAAAAAGAGAACTTCGCCGCAGCAGCCGCGAGCATTTACATACGCATGGACACCACCATGAACATGAGGAGAGCTGTGGCTGCGGTCATGAGCACCACCATGGGCATGAGGAGAGCTGCGGCTGTGGTCATGAGCACCACCATGAACATGAGGAGAGCTGCGGTTGCGGTCACGAGCATGTACAGGCGTATCAATATGAACATCATTCTGGACATCAGAAGCCTGGAAAGGGAGATGTGACGGTTTATATTCTGGAAAATCTGAATTGTGCAAATTGTGCGGCTAAAATCGAACAGAAGCTGAATACTTTGCCGGAGATAGAGGATGCGGTGCTGACTTTTGCAACGAAACAGGTGAAGATTCGTGCAGAACATTCTGCTGATCTGATGGAGCTGGTGCAGAAGACGGTGGATTCGATTGAAGATGGAGTTACTGTTAAAAAGAAAGCAGCCGGTAAAAAGGCGGTAAAAGCGACAGAAGCCGCTGGTGAAAAAATGGATCCTATGAAGGCTGCGCGGATTCAGATTTTTACAGGTACGGGGCTTTTTGTACTGGCGGAGATTTTGGAGCTGCTTCAGATAGATGTCCCCCATCTGCTTATAAATGGCTTTTTGTTAGCTGCTTATCTGATACTTGGCGGTGAGGTTCTGCTTACTGCTTTTCGGAATATTAAAAAGGGTCATGTGTTTGATGAAAACTTTTTGATGGGCCTTGCAACTCTGGGCGCGCTTGCAACCAATCAGGTTCATGAGGCTGTAGGCGTTATGCTGTTTTACCGTATTGGTGAATATTTTGAACAGCGGGCAAGCAATCAGAGCCGCAAACAGATCATGGATGCGGTTGATATGAGACCGGAGGTGGTTAATCTCGTTTCCGGTGATGCAATCGAGGTGATCGATGCGGAAGCGGCCAATACAGGTGATATTCTTCTGGTTCGTCCCGGCGACCGGATTCCGTTAGACAGCGTGGTGATCGAAGGGGAAAGCCGGATTGACACTTCACCGGTGACCGGTGAGCCGGTGCCCGTAAAGGCCGGTGTTGGTGATTCTGTCACTTCCGGATGCGTAAATTTATCCGGCGTACTGAAAATCCGTGTAGAAAAGGTACTGGAAGAGTCTCTGGTTTCGAGGATTCTGGATTCCGTAGAGAATGCTGCAGCAAATAAGCCGCAGATTGATAAGTTTATTACCCGGTTTTCCAGAGTTTATACACCGGTTGTTGTACTGCTTGCTCTGGCGGTTGCACTGCTCCCGAATCTTCTGGATGCAGGACTGGGTCTGATTGATTTTTCACAGTTTTCTTCCAAAATGGAAGATCCGCTGTATTGGGTAACGACAGCGCTTACTTTCCTGGTTATCAGCTGCCCCTGCGCGCTGGTGCTTTCCGTTCCGCTGGCATTTTTCTCCGGAATCGGTTCCGGCTCCAAAAAGGGAATTCTGTTTAAGGGCGGCATTACACTTGAAAGCCTGACAAAAGTAAAAGCGGTTGTTATGGATAAAACCGGTACGATTACGGAGGGGAATTTTGTGGTACAGAAGGCAGTTCCCTTTGCCGGAAGCGGACTTCGTGTACAGCAGCTGCTTTCGCTGGCTGCCTCGTGTGAGCTTTCTTCCACACATCCGATAGGCACCAGTATTACAGCTGCTGCCAGAGAGGCAGGCGTGGAGCTGAAAGCGCCTTCCAGAATGCAGGAATTTGCCGGAAAAGGAGTTCAGGCGGTTTTGGATGCAGATACCGTTTTATGTGGAAACAGAAAGCTGATGCATGAGTTTGGTATTGATCTTGATGGTTATCATGAAGAGGGCTTCGGCACAGAGGTGCTGGTTGCTGTAAATGGCAGATTTGCCGGAAATCTTCTGATTTCAGACACCATTAAAAAAGAAGCTCCCTCAGCGATTGCTAAAACAAAAGCATTTGGAATCGTGACTGCGATGCTGACCGGAGATGCAAAGGACAGTGCGGATGCGGTTGCGGCTGAAACCGGTATTGATGAAGTGTACGCAAAGCTTCTGCCGCAGGATAAACTGGAGCATCTGGAAAAGATCCGCAGCAAGCACGGCAGTGTTATGTTCGTTGGCGACGGGATCAATGATGCTCCGGTTCTTGCAGGCGCAGATGTTGGAGCAGCAATGGGAAGCGGCGCAGATGCGGCAATCGAGGCGGCAGATGTGGTATTTATGACATCCAGCATGGACGCGATTCCTCAGGCTATAGACATTGCAAAAGCAACAAACCGCATTTCCTGGCAGAATGTTTATTTTGCGCTGGGAATCAAGATTTTTGTCATGCTGCTTGGACTCCTCGGCCATGCCAGCATGTGGCTGGCTGTATTTGCCGATACGGGAGTAGCCATGCTTTGCCTGTTAAATTCCATGCGGATTTTGTATCGAAAATAGCGATACAGAAACAAACAGGCAGATACAGGGAAAACACAAAAAATCCTGTCCGAAACCGTTTTTTATCTGGTTTCGGACAGGATTTTTGTGTTTGATCAACCGTTTTGGTTTTCCTCTTCAGAGTTTTCTTCAGATTCGGGAAGAATTCCGTGAAACAGGGAAAAATGCTTTTTCATAGCATCAAAGGTTTCTTCGCTGATAACATGCTCCATGCGGCAGGCGTCTTCCATGGCAGTTTCCTCGTTGACTCCCATATAGATCAGCCAGCGTGACAGCAGTTTGTGCCGCTCGTACATTTTATCTGCGATTTCCTGTCCTTTTTCGGTTAAAACAAGATGACCTTCTTCCTCTACAGTTATGTAGCCGTTTTCCCGGAGATTTTTCATGGCAACACTGACACTTGGCTTGGAAAAATGCAGTTTATTTGCAACATCAATTGATCTGGCGTATCCGTTGGCTTCCTGGAGCATCAAAATAGTCTCCAGATAATTTTCAGCAGATTCGAGTATCTTCATGATTGATTGTCCCCCTTTTTCTTCAGACAAAACGCAGGCAGTCGTTTTCGTCATTTCTTTAAGGATAACATAAGAAAAAAGTTTTTTCAATGTAATGTTTGGTGCTGTTTGGGGGGCGGGACAGTAGGGGGTGTTCAAGGGACGCAAGCTGGCTATAATACAGGTCTGACCGGGGCCAGGGGGTGCTTCGCACCAATACGCCCCTTGCAGATCTGTATTATAGCCAGCTTGCTGGTTTTTGGTGGTTCTACTGTCATGCCCCTCCAAACAGCTGTTTTGGAGGGGCGCTTTGGATTTCTGGACAGAGGTTGTGGTGAGGTTGTTGGTTTTGGTTATTTTCTGCTGTTATGCGATTTCGAACGTTTGTTTTGGAGAGGCGCTTTGGATTTCTGAGTAGAGATGGTGGTGGAATTGTGGATATTTTCTTGCGGAAATGGGGGTTGGCGGGTATAATGAGAGTAAAATAATAGTGGGAGAGGGTATTATGGATGAAGGGATTAGAAGGAAACTGAAGAAATTGCGAACGGATCATGGGATGACGCAGGATACCGTGGCGAAGATCCTGCATACGACGCGGCAGCGCTATGCGAGGATGGAGAATGGACAGGCGGATATTCCGTTTCAGGATATTCGTATGCTGGCGGATATTTTTGGGATTTCGACGGCTGATCTGACTGCTGAAGACCAGAAGGAAACGATACAGAGTATGATACTGCATCAAAAGCCGGAGCTTTTGAAACGGTATGGTCTGGAACGGCTGATGGCTTTGCTGAGGATTTTTGAGGAGCAGGAAAGGATTTATTATCAGAAAAAGAAGAATGCGGCGGAGATGGAACGGATGGAGCCGGGGAGGGGGAATCTGTACGGGCTTTTAAAAGAAGCGCGGCGTCCGTTTGTTGGAACGGGTAACAGAGATGCTTTGTTTGTTCTTTTGGAGCAGGCTGGACTTGAGGTGATTCGATATCCGATCTGCGAGGATGATCTGCTGGGACTTCTGGTCTTTAATGGTAATGGATATACGCTGATTACCAACACCTGCAGCTTAGCAGAAAAGGAGCGTCAGGTCGGTGCTTTTCTGGCGGGAATTTATTTTAGTAAAGGGGCGAAACAGAGGCAGTTTTTGTATTGTGTGACAGGAAAGGACTTTGCGGAGGTCAGGAAGCAGGAAACGGAGGCTGCCGGGCTGGCAGAAGAGCTTCTGCTGCCGGAATATGAGCTTATGAATTTTATTCGCTATGAGCTGGAGGTAAATCCTTGTGAGCTGCGTGCGATTCATATCATGCAGATTCAGCTGCATTTTCTGGTTTCCTATGAATTTACAGAATATGTGTTAAAGAAACGGGGACTTGTTTCAGAGGAACAGATCAAGAGGATTCAGAAGGGAAGGAGATATTATGGGGAGGAACGTCTGGCGAAAATGCTTGGTTCTTCCATGGATGCGCTTCTTCTGGCGAAAAAGCAGGTGTATATACCGCATCGTTATACGGAACACCTGCTGAGTAATTTTGAGATGGGATATGTTCCCTTTATCCAGCTGGAAAAGGCAATGAATTTAATGCAGATTTCTGTCAGTGAGCTGGTTGGACTGAGAAAACCCCAGGATGACCGGGATGACTGGGATGACAACTGGGAGTAAAAGCTTTGCACCTGGGTTATTTGGTGTTCTTTCGGCTTAAAACGGCGATGCTTTGATACATCAGGATGGCGATAAGGCAGAGAATCAGAATCGAAAGCATGACCGTGTCCATTTGAAAAACCTGGGAGCTGTAGATGATCAGATAACCGAGTCCGGCTTTTGCGGTCAGAAATTCTCCGATGATGACTCCGACCAGGCAGAGACCGATATTCACCTTCATGGTGCTTAAAATCAGAGGAACAGAGGCAGGAATCAGCAGTTTTCTGAGAATATCCTGCTTTCTGGCCCCTAATGTCTGCATGAGGCGTATTTTATCAGGATCCGTTTTGTAGAAACCGGCGGTCAGTGTAATGGTGGAGGCAAAAACAGCCAGTAAAACACCTGTTACAATGACCGTTTTTACATTATTTCCCAGCCAGACGATCAGTACGGGAGCAAGAGCTGATTTGGGCAGGCTGTTCAGCATAACCAGAGCAGGTTCCAGTGTTTCATAAAGTGTTTCACTGCTCCAGAGAAGCGCGGCCAGAAGCAGACTTAAGACGGATACGATCAGAAAACTAAGGAGAGTTTCGCCGATCGTAATCAGGATGTGGTAAAAAAGAGACTGCTCCTTCAGCATGAAAAAGAGGTTGTGAAACATCCGGGAAGGCGAGCTGAAAATAAAATCATTGATCAGACCGGCTTTGGCTGCAAATTCCCAGAAAAGAAGGAACACAAGCAGAAGAAGGCAGCGCGCTGCCATGATTTTGTATCGGTGTCTGCGATAGCGCCGGAGAAATGACTGTTGGTTTGAACTTACAGAATCAGGTTGTTTCATCTTCTCGTTTCAACTCCTTCCATACAAGATTAAAAACTTCTGAAAAATGAGGATGCTGTCTTCGCAGAGCAGGCTTTGTGATATAATCGGGAAATACGACGGGTATTTCTTTTTTCAGCTTGCAGGGGCGATGGGTCAGCACCAGAATCCGGTCTGCGACGCTGACTGCTTCGGATAGATCATGCGTTACCATAAGAACGGTTTTTCCGGTTTTTCGAATCAAGGTGGTGATATCATCGGCTACATCCAGTCTCGTCTGGTAATCCAGTGCAGAAAATGGCTCATCCAGCAGCAGAAGAGCCGGTTCAACTGCAAGAGTCCGAATCAAAGCAGCCCTTTGCCGCATTCCGCCGGAAAGTGCAGAGGGAGGACTTTCTGTGAAATCTGTCAAACCGTAAAAATCAATCATCTGTCTGACATACTGCTCTGTTTTTGGAGACGGATTTTTCGAAAGTTCAGGCCCCAGCATGACATTACGGTAAAGTGTACGCCATTCAAAAAGATGATCACGCTGAAACATATATCCAATCTGCGCATTAGGCATCTGGCAGAAAAGCCGGATGTTTCCGCTTTCCGGCTTTAGCAGGCCGCAGGCAAGAGAAAGCAGGGTTGATTTAGCAACGGTTGTGTAAGAGAAACAAACGTGGTAAGATAAGAATTCACAAACTTGTTAGAGCAAGGTATTTAAAACAAGGTATTTTGGAGGACAAAATTGAGAAGAATTTTAAAATGTTTACTGCTGTGCCTTTTGCTGCTGGCAGTTTATCTGGCTGCAGGTGCTGTGATCCCTTATGTTTCGCAGCCAGAAATTACGGCACAGACAAAAACAGAGTTTTCAAAAAAGAATTTTTTAGGAGAAGGTCCTTCCGGAGAGAGAGCAAAGGTCATTTCCGATAACGGGGAGGCGCTGGCGGAGAGAATCAGGCTGATATCTCAGGCGAAGGAACGTATTATCCTGTCTACTTTTGAATTCCGCTCTGATGTAAGCGGAAAAGCAGTGCTTTCTGCCCTGATTGCAGCAGAGCGAAGAGGGGTTCAGATTTCAGTGCTTGTGGATGGATTTCCCTGTCTGACTTCTATGGAAGGCGACCCTTATTTTTATGCGTTATCTGCTCTGCCGGGAGCCCAGATCCGGGTTTATAATCCGGCAAAGCCCTGGGAGCCCTGGAATTTTATGGGGCGGATGCATGATAAGTATCTGATTGTGGATGAAACGGCATATATTCTGGGCGGACGGAATACCTACGACTATTTTCTAGGAGATCAGCCGGGGCATAAAAATTATGACTGGGATGTGCTGGTATACGGCGAGGAAGGAAAACCGCACGCTTCAATGGAACAGCTGCTTGCATATTTCAACTCTGTATGGGAGCTTCCGGTCTGTGAGGCGTTTCATGATAATGAGGTCTATCTGAAACGGGACAATGTGCAGGAAGCGGCAAAAGCGCTGCGAACCTGCTATGAAAAGCTGCAGAAGGATCACAGCGAATGGTTTGAGCCCTGTGATTATACTGCGCTGACAAGGCCTGCCGCTCATATTGAGCTGCTGAAAAACCCGATTACAGTTCCGGCAAAAGAGCCTGTTGTTTTTTATGAGATGACACAGCTGATGATGGAGGCTGAAAAAGAGGTTTCGTTCCATACGCCGTACATAATCTGCGATGATTGGATGCTTGAGCGCCTTTCGGAAGTCTGCAGCCAGACAGACCGGGTGGAAATGATGACGAATTCAGCTGCCAATAACGGAAATCCCTTCGGCGCGATGGATTATCAGAATCACAAAGAAAAAATCCTGAAAACCGGGGTTTCCATTCTGGAATATGACGGAGGGATTTCCTATCATGGCAAATGTTTTACGATAGATGAGCGTTTATCCGGTATCGGTTCCTTTAACTGGGATATGCGGAGCGCATATCTGGATACGGAACTGATGCTGGTAATTGACAGCCGCGAGTTAAATAAAGATTTGAAAAATGAAATGGATGCCTACAAGGGAAAGGCTTTGAGGGTTCTGGATATGGAGCATGCAGAGCTTCCAAATGGGCATACACCACGGGAGATTCCTGCAAAAAGACAGTATTTTCTGGATTTTCTGCATTTTTTCGGAGGCTGGGCACGATTTTTGATGTAAAGGCATCGGCTGCAGAGCTACTGAAGGGAAGGAGGAGAGATATGTCGCGTATTCTTCTGGTGGAGGATGATAAGAGTATTGTAGAAAATCTCAGAGAATTTCTGAGACAGGAAGGTTTTGAGGTGGATATTGCGAGAAAGCAGGCAGAGGCAATGGAAATGGTGCATAAGAATGTTTATGATCTGCTGCTTTTAGATATTTCACTTCCGGATGGAAATGGATATACGGTCTGTACTGCTGTGAAAGCGCACAGTGACACTCCTGTGATCTTTTTAACGGCATCCGGTGATGAATTCAGCGTCGTAACGGGATTTGATCTGGGAGCAGATGATTATATTGCCAAGCCGTTTCGTCCCAGAGAGCTGATTTCCCGTATTAAAAATATCCTCAGGCGCTATCACCGCCTGGGAGCAACTCTGGAATATGGAGGAATTTCCGTTGATACGGTAAAGGGAGTCGTGACAAGAGATGGCACAGAGCTTCTGCTTTCCGCCCTGGAATACCGCCTTCTGCTTACTTTTTTCAATAATAAAGGCATTGTGCTGTCGAGAAATAAGCTGTTGGAGGAAATCTGGAGTATCGCGGGGGAATTTGTAAATGATAACACGCTGACGGTTTATATTAAGCGGCTGCGGGAAAAGATTGAGAAAGATCCGCAGAACCCGCAGATCATTAAAACCATCCGCGGATTGGGATATCGGGTAGGTGATTAGAGATGGAGTTTTTCAGAAATCCGGAGATTCAAAAAAGTATTGCGGTGTGGCTTGGCCTGACAGGTGTATTTACAGCATCGGCGGCCTGGCTTTCTCTTTACTTCGGGGTGCTGGCCTTTATTTTCGGGCTGGTGTTTTTTCTGGTTTTTCTTTCGATGACGTATATGCGCTACCGGCGAATGGCAGAAATGAGTCTGGAAATCGACCGGATTCTGCATGACTGCAGTCACTTTGAGCTGAATCGTTTTTCGGAGGGAGAGCTTTCCATCCTTTCCAGCGAGGTCTATAAGATGACGGTACGGCTCAGAGAGCAGGCAGATGCCCTGCAAAAGGATAAAACTTATCTTGCGGACTCCCTTGCGGATATTTCACATCAGATCCGGACTCCGCTGACTTCAATCCATCTGATCGCCAATTTTCTTTCCGAGGAGGATTTAGGCACAGACCGGCGGCTGAAGCTGACGCAGGATCTGTTTCGCCAGCTTTCCCGTATCGACTGGCTGATTACGACTCTTCTGAAACTGTCAAAGCTGGATACCGGCACTGTACAGATGGAGAAAAATCCGGTTTCTGTTTCACGGCTGCTTAAAAAGGCTTCCGAGCTGGTGATGATTCCGATGGAGCTAAGAGAACAGAAGCTGCTTGTCTCATCCTGCTCTGATGCCGATTTTCACGAAAAAGAGACGATTTTGGGGGATATCACCTGGCTGACGGAGGCGGTTGGAAATCTTTTGAAAAACTGTATGGAGCATACGCCGCATGGAGGCAGTATTTTTGTTGAGATTCGGGAAACAGCCCTGTTTACGGAGCTGAAGATCCGGGATACCGGAGAAGGCTTTGCTGAAGATGATATTCCGCATTTATTTGAACGGTTTTATAAAGGGAAAAATGCGGCTGAAAACAGCATCGGAATCGGTCTTGCGCTTTCGTCGATGATCATTCGGGAACACCATGGGGTGATTCGTGCGGAAAACGGGAAAATGGGCGGCGCGCAGTTTACACTTCGCTTTTATAAGATAACGATCTGAAAATTTCATCAAAAGTGACGTTTTTGTTATTTAAGAGTCACCGGAGAGTCATTTGGTTATGTTAAGCTCTCAGTGTCAGGAAAAAATTGAGATAAAATGATAAATGCTGAGAAAGGAGCTGCGTGACAATGGAAATTTTGCGTGTAGAGAATCTTACTAAAATATATGGCAGCAAGGATAATGAGGTGCGGGCGCTGGATGGAGTATCCTTTTCTGTGGAAAAGGGAGAATTTATTGCGATCATCGGGCCTTCCGGCTCTGGAAAATCCACTTTGCTGCATATTCTGGGAGGCGTGGATGTGCCGACATCGGGAAAAGTCTATATGGATGGACAGGATGTTTATGCACAGAACGAGGAGCAGCTGGCGATTTTCCGCCGCAGACAGGTAGGACTGATCTATCAGTTTTACAATCTGATTCCGGTGCTGAATGTAACGGAAAATATCACACTGCCGGTGCTTATGGATGAGCGAAAGGTCAATCATGAGCGTCTGGCGGAGCTTTTAGAGATATTAAAGTTAAAGGGAAGGGAAAAACATCTGCCGAATCAGCTTTCAGGCGGTCAGCAGCAGCGCGTTTCAATTGGCAGGGCGCTGATGAATGCCCCGGCGGTTGTTCTCGCGGATGAGCCTACGGGAAATCTGGATTCCAGAAACAGCCAGGAAATCGTAGATCTGCTGAAATTTTCCAATAAAAAATACAATCAGACCCTGATTGTGATTACACATGATGAACAGGTTGCGCTTCAGGCAGACCGCATCATTGCCATTGAGGATGGACGGATTACCAGAGATGAGGTGATCCGCAGATGAATATTTTCAATAAGGTAACCAGAAGGAGTTTGCTTAAAAACAGAGTGCGTACCATTGTAACCATTATCGGAATCCTGCTGTCGGCTGCTATGATCACAGCCGTTACCACCAGTATCTCCAGTCTTCAGAACTATGCAGTTAACTGCTGCATCTATCAGGAGGGAGACTGGCATGGAAGCTTTGTAAATCTTCCTGCAGAAAAAAAGGATAAGCTTGAAAAGGAAAAAGGGCTGGGACGCATTACATTTGCGCAGAATATCGGTTATGCGGAAATTGAGAGTTCCAATGACTACAAACCGTATCTTTATGTGCTGGGGGCAGATAAAAATTTTGCAGATCAGATGCCGGTTCATCTGATTTCCGGGCGAATGCCTGAAAACAGCAGTGAGATCCTGCTCCCGGAGCATTATGTGAGTAATGCCGGAATCACCTGCACAGAGGGAGACCGACTGACTTTGAAATTAGGCGACCGCTACACAAAGGATACGCAGCTGGTCTCTTTTGAAGCATTTCAGATGAATGAAAATGGAACAAAAGCGGAAAAACTGAAAATCCGGGAAACCAGAAGCTACACCGTGACCGGATTTTATGAACGGCCTGCCTTTGAAAATTATGAAGCTCCGGGCTATACCGCTATTACCGTATGGGATGACGATCACCCGGTTCCTGCACTTTCTGCTTATTTTCGGATGCAGAAGGCAAAGGATGTCTTTGCCTTTGTGGACAATTCTCCGTATGGAAAAAGTACTTATAACAGAAGCCTTTTAATGTATGAGGGAGAATCAGCTTATTCCACCTTTTACACCACTTTGTTCAGTATGGGAGTCATTTTGATCGTACTGATTCTGTTTGGCTCTGTTTCTTTGATTTACAATGCATTTTCCATATCGGTGAGCGAGCGGACAAAGCAGTTTGGGCTGTTATCCTCGATCGGGGCGACAAAGCGTCAGCTTCGAAAAATGGTTCTGATGGAAGCGGTGTATGTCAGCCTGATCGGAATTCCTCTCGGAATCATAAGCGGTATTCTGGGAATTGGTGTTACATTTTATCTGATCGGAGATAAATTTTATGCCTTTTACGGGATGAAGGAGGTTCCTCTTACGCTGTCGCTTACCTGGCAGGCAGTTGCAGCAGCGGCGGTAATCGCTTTTATTACGGTTCTGATTTCCGCATGGATTCCTTCCAGACGTGCAACCCGCGTTACTGCGATACAGGCAATTCGTCAGGCTGAGGATGTCAGCATCCGTTCAAAGGACGTAAAAACGTCTCCTCTGACGATAAAGCTGTTTGGGCTGGAAGGCGGCCTGGCGAAAAAACATTTCAAACGGAATCGGCGCAGATACCGGGCAACGGTGTGTTCTTTATTTATGAGTGTGGTTTTGTTTATTTCCGCCAGCAGCTACTGTTCCTATCTGACGGACATGGTAACAGGCGTATTTGAAGACTATGATTATGACATCAGGTGCGACTGGAAACAATATGAGCGTTCTTTGGGAAATCAGATGAAAACATCCGTTTCCATGGAAAAGGCGGCGCAGACGCTGGCAAAAACGGAGGGTGTCACGCAGTATAGCTACGTAAAAGGACTCGGAATGGAGCTGGTGCTTCCTTTTTCGATGATACCGGACGATACCGGAAAGAGACTTTTCGGAACAGAAGAGGCTTTTAAGGAGCAGGCTGAGTTAAGTAAACAGGATGGAACCGGAGGATATCACACATGGCTTACGATCTATGGCGTGGATTCTGCAGCCTATGACCGGTATCTGAAGGAAATGGGATTGAAGCGTGAACTGTATTATGATACGGAAAAACCGCTGGGGATTCTGATGGGATTTGAGAAGGAGTTTAATACTGCTTCACAGCGCTATGAAAAAATCCGGTTGATCAGTGAGGAGATCAATAAGCTTCCTGTTACCTTATTTAATTCGGAAAAATGGGATGCTTTCACCAATTCCGTACAGGCGCGGGGGCTTAGCTCTGAAGAGCTTGAGGAAAAGAAGGCAGAATTTAGTCAGTCTGCAGAGCTGGAAATCGGAGCCTTTGCAGAAACGCTGCCATTTGGTCTGAATCGTTCCACCGGCGGTATCTCTCTGGTTTATCCGATGAAGCAGTTCAATTCCCTGTTTCATAAGCAGCAGAATACATCTGCCGAGATTTTCTTTAAGACCACAAATCATGCGACCGTGTTTGAAAAGCTGAAGGAAACTGCAAAAACCTTAAAACTGCCGGCAGATGTGCTGATGGACGTGTATGAGACAAGTGAAAGCGACCGGAATCTGGTTATGATCTTAAAGGTATTTGCCTATGGCTTTATCGTACTGATCTCCCTGATTTCAGTGGCGAATGTATTTAATACGATATCGACCAATATTCTGCTGCGGCGCAGGGAATTTGCAATGCTGAAATCTGTCGGAATGACCGCAAAAGGATTTAACCGGATGATGAGTTATGAGTGCATTTTGTACGGGGGCAAATCCCTGATGTACGGACTTCCGGTTTCGTTCCTTATTACCTGGCTGATCTTCAAAAGCGTAAGCTCAGGATATGATGCGTTCTTTTCAATTCCCTGGGGACCCGTTGCAATCGCTGTATTGAGTGTTTTTGCAGTGGTAGCCGCTACTATGGTCTATGGTATGAAAAAGGTTAAAAAAGACAATCTGATCGATGCTTTGAAAAACGAAAATTATTGATGAAATAGTGGAGTTATTAAGGTGGACGGGATTCGTTTTTGAAAGGGTTTCATATTATTTATAATAAGAAGTTCTTATTTTGAGGTTGTTTTTTGCGGATTGCGATTTATAGCAGGAAGTCGAGATGGACGGGGCGCGGGGAGAGCGTGGAGAATCAGGTTCTGATGTGCAGGGAGTATGTGGAATGCTGTCTGCAGAGGAAAAATCAGGGGATTTCAGGGGATTCGGCAGAGTCTGTGGATGTGGAAATCCAGGTTTTTGAGGATGAGGGGTTTTCAGGAAAGGATACGAACCGGCCGCAGTTTCAGCGGATGATGAGGGAAATCCGCAGCAAGCCGTATGATTATCTGATCTGTTATCGTTTGGATCGGCTGGGACGGAATCTGGCTGATCTGGCGGCTCTGGTGGAGGAGCTGAATGAGAGAAGGATTTCCTTTATCAGCATCAGAGAGCAGTTTGATACGTCGACGCCTATAGGGAAGGCGATGCTTTATTTTGCGGGAGTTCTTGCACAGATGGAGCGGGAACAGATTGCGGAACGGGTGCGGGATAATATGCTGATGCTTTCGCGAAGCGGGAGATGGCTGGGCGGAAATACCCCTTTGGGCTTTGTTTCCGTGGAGGAAGAGCGAATCCAGGTGGATGGAAAAAGGCGCAAAGCCTGGCGGCTGCAGGTAAATGAGGCAGAGGCATGCACAGTGCGGCTTATATTTGAACAGTATCTGAAAAACCGTTCTTTAACGAAAACAGCTTCATATCTGCGAAGCTATGGCATCAGAACCAGAAAAGACCGGGAATATACCGCAGATTCTATTCGCAGCATCCTGCAAAATCCGGTTTATTGTGCGGCAGATGAAGAGGGATATGGCTATTTTTGCAAGATGGGCTGTCAGGTGTGTCTGGAACCGGAGGAGGCCGATGGCAGCTCAGGTTTTATCTGTTATGCCAAAACAGCTGCCGGCGGCAAAGAAAATCCTCCGGAAAAATGGATTTTAGCAAAAGGGGTACATCGCGGAATCATAACAGGAGAAGTATTTGCCAGAGTGCAGAGGCTTCTTATGAGAAATCGCAAAAAAGGAAAAGGATATCGGGTACATAATGAGATTGCTCTGTTGCCCGGTATCCTTTTTTGTAAATGCGGATGCCTCATGCGGCCAAAGTATTATGCCGTAAAACAGATTGGAGCAGACGGAAGGAGAAGATTTTCCTATCTTTGCCCGTGTAAAGCCAAAACGCATGGAACGCTTTGCACAGCGGCTAATCTTCAGGGGAATAAGCTGGACGATAAAATCTGTGCAGAAATCATTTCCTATCTGAAAATGCAGGGAAATGAGCAGGAACTTCAGAAAATCACGGGTAAACATTTTTCCCAAAAAACATTTACAGGTCAAGAGGAAAAACTTTTTGAGGATATTGAAGAAAAAATGTTGGATGAGGGAAAACTGACGGATGAGGGAAAACTGCTGAATGAGGGGAAATTGACGGATGAGGGAAAACTGTTGGGTGAGGAGATTTCGAAAAAGGAAAAGCAGATTCAAAATCTGGTTTTTTCTTTATCAAGTTCCTGTGCTGAGCCGGAATTTGTCCGGGAGGTTGAAAGAAAGATTAAGATGCTGCATCAGGAATGTGAGAATTTAAGAAAATCGTGTCAAAGGCTGGAAATGGAGGAGGGAAAAAAGCGGCAGGCAGAAGAAATCCGAGATCTAAAGCCGGGGACAGAGACTTATCTGACACACCTTTTTCAGGCGCTTTCAACAGCGGAAAAACGGGATTTTTTAAATGGGATATTGGAAAAGATCATCTGGGATGGAGAAAAAATACAGATTTATTTTGGAAAAGAAGTTTGTGGAAGGATGGAGTTTCCGTTTGCCAGCCGTTGCCTTACCGCACCCGCTGGGGCCGACCAGAACGGTAAATTCCCCCGGATTTACAGAAAAGCTTAACTTTTCAACAGCAGGGGTTTCGCCTTTGACATTGTGGTAGGAAAAAGAAACGGAATCAAAAGAAAGTACGGGTTCCATGCGAGCCTCCACAGTTTTTATACTTTATTTTATGTGCAGTCCGCATGGTTGTGCCCGTTTATGTTCTATCAGAACGATGGTGTTACTGCTTCATCCCTTTGTTTAAGATCCGGATTTCAAAGGCCAGCATGAATCCGCCCAGGATAACAGAACAGATATCTGACACCGGGAAAGACCACATAACGCCCTTGATTCCAAAGAAAACAGGGAGAATCATCAGACAGGGAATCATAAAAAGAATCTGTCGTGACAATGCAAGCACCAGAGCTCCAAAGGGTTTGCCCACTGCCTGGAAATAAACAGAGGCTACCATCTGAACGCTCATAACAAAGATGAAAATGGTCATGTTTTTCAAACACATAACGGCAAATTCGTTATAAAGAGCATCCTCCTGCCCGAAAATATTAATGATCTGCTGCGGGAAAAACTGCAGAACCAGCATCCCTGTAAAACCGACGATCGTACAGTAAAGAAGCGTTGTTTTAACCAGCTTCTTTACACGGTCGAACTGCCGGGCACCATAATTAAAGCTGAAAATCGGCTGAGAGCCTGTTGTGATTCCCAGAATAATAGACATCATGATCTGGTTGATCTTCATAACGATTCCGAAAACGGTAAGCGGAATGTCGGTTCCGTATTTGGACAGCGCGCCATATTTGATGGTCTGCTGATTCATTACGATCTGCATAAACAGCATGGAAATCTGCGTAATAAAAGACGAAGAGCCAAGGGCCAGAATTCCCCTTACGATAGCAGCCTTCAGCTTCAGATTTTTCCTGTAAAATGTCAGGGTGCGCATCTTTTTCAGATACAGCAGTGCGCCGATCATAGTGACACACTGTCCCATAATGGTTGCCAGAGCCGCCCCTTTTACGCCCCAATGGCAGATAAAGATAAAAATGGGGTCAAATATAATGTTGACGATTGCTCCAAGCAGCATATTTTTCATGGCGTAAGCCGGGTTTCCATCGGCACGAATTTCATCATTCATCATGATGCCGATGGTGATGAACGGAGTGCCGAGCATATAGATTCTTGCGTAATCTACTGCAAGAGGAAGCACAGCCTCCGTGCCGCCAAACAGCTTTAAAAGCGGTACCATAAACAGCTCGCTGAGGATTAAAATCACGATACCGGCAATAACTGCCAGGGTAAAGCCGTTGCCCAGAGTCTGATCCGCTTCTTTTTGATGCTTCCGGCCCAGGTTCAGACCAACGTTGGCAGCGGTGCCTACCGAAATCATAAGCGCAACAGCCAGTGAAAGTGTTACAAACGGAAATGCGACATTGGTTGCGGCATTTCCCAGATAGCCGACTCCCCATCCGATAAAGATCTGGTCAACCAGATTGTAGATCGAGTTAACCAGCATGGAAATAACAGAAGGAACCGCAAATTTCACCAGCAGTTCCGGTATGGGCTTTGAACCCAGTATGTTTTCATTTGTCATCGTTTTCTCCCTTTAAGTGAAAAATTACGTTCATTTATGCAATGATACACAAGCAAGTATAAAAGGTTCTGATGTTCTTGTCAATGAATAGTAAGAGAGTGTACACGGTAAACGCAAGCTTTTTATAACAGGTTATTTTATTGTTATAAAAAGCTGTGAAGGCTCCATTACAGTACAATCCTGTTCGGGGACGCGCTCTCTATGGTCCCTTTCACAGGATCGTACTGTAATTCCGCCGCCGTAGTTTTGCGATACTGCAGGTTTAACGGATGCTGGAAAATCATGCGTTTACCGTGAGGGAGTGTAAATATAATAGTGTGTGAACAGCAGGCTTGACAAAAATAAATTGCTGCATAAAATGGAAGCTGGTACGGTTAAGCGGAAAGCTACGTTTGCATTCCTGGAGGGATTTCAGGATAATATCGAAAGAGCAGGAGGAAATGATTTTGGAAGGACAGTATGACAGAACCATTTTATTAATAGGAAAAGAAGGGGTTGAGAAACTGCGGCAGGCTCATGTGGCTGTTTTCGGAGTTGGCGGAGTCGGAGGTTATGTGACAGAGGCGCTGGCGCGGGCGGGAATTGGAAAACTTACCCTGTTCGATCATGATACGATTTCTGTATCCAATCTGAACCGGCAGATCATTGCCGGCTATGATACGATCGGGCGTTATAAGACGGAGGTTATGAAAGAACGGATTGCGAATATTGATGATTCTGTTCAGGTTGAGGAAAGGCGTATTTTCTATCTGCCGGAGATAAAGGAGCAGTATCCGCTTGATGTATATGATTATGTGGTGGATGCAATTGACACGGTAACTGCCAAAATCGATCTGGTTTTGGAGGCTGAAAAATGCGGTGTACCGATCATCAGCAGCATGGGAACCGGCAACAAATTAAATCCGGCTGAATTTGAAACGGCTGATATCTACAAGACCTCTGTCTGCCCCCTTGCACGGGTTATGCGCCGTGAATTGAAGGCGAGGGGAATAAAAAAACTGAAGGTTGTTTATTCAAAGGAAAAACCGCAAAAGAGCGGCGAGGTTGAAAATGGAAAGGCCGTTCCTGGCAGTATTTCCTTTGTTCCGGCAGCAGCAGGTCTGCTGATTGCTTCGGAGGTTGTAAAAGATCTCTTAAAGTGAAAATGATAACGCTTAAAGTGAAAATGACAAC
>JAUNPP010000175.1 GCA_030536685.1 Lachnospiraceae bacterium | reverse complement strand
CCGAGCGAGAGCGCGTCCCCGAACAGGATATTACTGTAATGGAGCCTTCACAGCCTTTTATAACAATAAAATAAACTGTTATAAAAAGCGTCCGTCCCCTGAACCTCTTTCTGTCCTCACGATACCGGTTAAACAGTTAAACGCTTAAACGCTTAAACTGATTAAACTACTTAAACTACTTAAACTGATTAAACTGAAAGAGTTTTAAAAATGTGATTACAGAATGCTTATCTTCCACTCATTTTCATAAGTTTTATGACCTTCCAGATGTATCAGATCAGGCTGTACCGCCAGATCTTCTACTACATTTTTCCGGGAAGGCAAAGAAGACCAGGGCTCAATGCAGACATAGGGAGCGTCTGTTTTGGGCATATGCCAGATACCAAGATATTTCATATCCGGATAAGTTACCGTAACTGATTTTCCGCCATCTGCCTTTTTCAGCGTGATTTCCTTGTCCATATCCTGAAAAACAATCGCGTCATCATCAAAAAGCCCATGGTGCAGAGCAAGTCTTCTATCTGCTTCAAGCTGATAAGGAGTATTCTGTCCTGTTACGAAACAATCCTCGGAAAAACCGATGCGTACTGGTTTGCATCCCCTGGAAAATTCCAGATAATAGTCCTCAAACTTTGCGCCTGCTTCCAGTGGAACATTGAATCCAGGGTGACCGCCGATTCCAAAGTACATGGTCTTATCATCCTTATTTTCCACGGAAAATGTAATGCTCAGTTTTTTTCCTTCCAGCGCATAACAGATTCTGTAAACAAATTCATAAGGATACTGTACGCGCGTATCTTCATCTGCATGAAGTGCAAATACAATTCTGTCTTCTGTTTTTTCCTCCACTGCAAGCTCTGCTGTGCAGACAAAGCCATGAATATTCATCTGATATTCCTGTCCGTTCAGCTGATATTTTCCCTGAGTCAGACGCGCTACATAAGGGAAAATATTCAGTGCGCGGTCTGACCAGTAAACAGGATTTCCCTGCCAGAGATATTCTGTTCCATCGATCTCCTTAATTGACTGCAGTTCTGCTCCTTTGCTGCTGATTTCTACGGTCAGGTCTTTATTTGCTATTCTATAAATCATATGCTTCCTTTCTGGATAATACGCTCCGCTCTTTCTCCGGTGAAATCCCGGATATCACATCAAGCATTTATCTGCTGCTAATCACTCATCCGCGCCGTTTTTCATCTGATATCATAAACGCTTCTCACCTTCAGCCCCTTCACTTCTCCTTCCAGGACACGAACACGTTTTGTTCCGGCATTCATATCAAAATAGTTATCGGAAAGCTTCAGATCCTCGGTTTCATTTAAAATTTCCACGCTCTTTGCGTATGCATTTGCGGAAATTACCAGTTCGTCTCCATCAACAGTTACGCTAAGTTCAGGGTTTTCGTAACGGAAATATTTCGGGTAGGAGAATATAACCGTTCCGTCTGAAATCATCTCACCGTTTTTGTAAAGCTCATAGCTTACATATTCCGTAAATACATCGATATCCGGCAGTTCCACCTTATCAAGCCATGAGCTGGTAAGTGCAGGTACTGTAAGGACTGTTTTTTCCTCCCGCAGGACTTTTGCTGCGGCATTTCGTACTGCCCAGACTACTTCTACTTCTGCGTCTTCCCGCGTTTCATTTGCTACGTTCAGACGAATTGATTTTTCGAACTCAAAATGCTCTCTGTTCATGTTGGCTTCCTGTGTCATCCAGCCTTCCTCCTGGCAGGAGATCATGAGCGGGGCGAAAAATCTTCTTGCATAGTAATGCAGTGCTTTCAGGCGTCCGCAGTAGTCGATGGAGGACCAGGAAATTACCGGCCAGCAGTCGTTTAACTGCCAGTAGATTGCGCCCATACAGCGGTTATTGTTACGGTTTCGTCTGAAATGCTCCACGCCGTAACGGATTGCATCCGCCTGCAGCAGCTGGGAGGCATAAATCAGTGTTCTGAAATCCGACGGATACAGATAAATCTGCTGCATATAGCCCATTATCTTGCCGCACGCGCCGTACTGGCGTTCATGCTTCTCCATAATATAGGAAAACATGTTCCAGTCCTTCGGGTCATCCGTAAAGGTTTTGATCGTTTCAAATGCGGGCAGGGCCTGGAAACCAAATTCAGATGCATAGCGGAAATAGAATTTCCGGTATTCTGAAAACGGTCTGTTTCCATGCCATACTTTCCAGTAATGGACATCTCCTCTGTTCGGGTCGTTCGGTTCATCAAATGAGCCGCCTGAGGAGGGACTTGCAGGCCAGTAAAAGGTCTGAGGGTCATATTCACGCAGCACTTCGGGAATCAGCCGTTCGTACATAAATAAATAGTCTCTGACTTCCGTATGCTTTGTAACCCAGTTTCTCTCATCTACAAACATCTCCATCTCGTTATTTCCGCACCAGAGACCAAGAGATGCATGATGGCGGATACGTTTGATATTATCAATAAACTCCTGACGGATATTCGCCTCAAATTCCGGGGTCAGCTCATATACAGCGCAGGCAAACATGAAATCCTGCCATACCATCAGACCGAGTTCATCACAAAGGTCAAAAAACCAGTCTTCCGGGTAATAGCCGCCGCCCCAGACACGTACTGTATTAAAGTTTGCCGCTTTACATTCCAGAAGCAGCTTTCTGGTGGTTTCGGGAGTTACCCTTCCAAGCAGATGATCTTCCGGGATATAATCTGCGCCCATTGCAAATACGGTAATGCCATTTACCTCGTGCGCAAAGCATTCTCCCCATTCATCCTTTTCAATCCGCATGGTCATTGTGCGCAGACCAATGCGACGTTCCCACAAATCCAGCTCTGTATCATTTTCCTGCAAACGTACACAGATCGTATACAGATACTGTTCTCCATAACCGTTCGGCCACCAGAGCATGGGATTTTCAATTCTGATTTTCTCCGGAGAACCGGTATAAATGGTTTTGCAGCCTGTGGGGTCCGTTATCTCTACCTGATACTGCAGTTTCCGGTCAGACGGCTTTATCTTTTTTGTAATCACTACTTCTTCTTCCGTAATGATATCTATTGCAGGTGTTTCTGCCCTTACGTCAAGCTGCAGGGTTACACAGCCGGCTTCATGGCACTGTTTTACATAAACACTGTCAATTCTCGCACTTTGGATTCCGATCAGTTTCACCGGGCGGAAAATGCCTGCGTCCGGCAGATGTGCGCCCCAGTCCCATCCAAACATGCAATGCGCCTTTCGCATATGAACAAAACCTTCATAGGTATCATCATTGCCGATAGTACGGCATTCCTTAAACTTCTCCCGAATGTACTGAAGAGGGGAATGCAGATAGACCCGAAGGGTATTTTCACCGCTGTTCAAAAGAGATTTTACCTCAAACTCCCAGACGCGGTGCATATTGCAGGTCTCTCCTATTTTGCAGCCATTCAGATAGATATCCGCAATCGTATCTACGCCGTCAAAATGCAGTTTGACCTGGCTGCAGTTTAAAATGGAATCATCACAGTGAAAAGAAGCTTCATATTCATAATCCTCTTCCATCAATGCGCAGGCCTGATCCTCATTGTCCTTCCAGAACGGATCTTCCATATCACCATTGCGAAGCATGTCCGTATAAACAGTTCCGGGAACAACTGCAGGACGCCACTGCGCTGCTCCGACTTTTTTCATCTTCCAGTTTTCGTGTAAAATCTGTTGTAACACTCTAAGCTTGCCTCCTGAATTTACTTCTTATTATCTTTTTTACGTGAACTACCCGGCAATTAAATCACCAGGGATTCTCATTTATTATCCTGAAAATGTACCCTGGCTTCACCAGCAAAAAGGCGGCATATGCCGCCTTTTTGCGGACCGACTACGTGTCCGTATCTTTCAATATTCTATTTGGGAACCTTATTTGCTTGCTTTCCATTCGTCGATCTGCTTCTGCATTTCAGCGATAACCTTATCTACGCCTGTTTTCTTCATTTTTTCCTGAAGCTGAGGCAGATATTCGCTGGGTTCTACACTACCAGTATACAATGCTTTGCAGTATTCGTCCAGAACATTTCTGAAGCCGGCAACTTCTGTTGTTACAGGATCCAGATTAAAGTCAAATCCGAAAGAAGGAGCTGCTTCTGATGCGTCGTTAAATTCCTTGAAGGTAGCCCATTTGTCAAGAGGTTCGTTCTCTAATACATAAGTATTGAACAGACCGCCCTGTACCCAGTAAGGTACGGAGTAGTTTTTACTTGCAACGGGATCAAGTTTGATCTTTTTGTCTAATACGTAGGGTTTGCCTTCGCATGCTTTCACTTCTTCGGGAGTGGGATCTACAAATGTGTAATGAACACCTTCGATACCATAGTTTAACAGGTTTCTTAAATAAGTATCTGTATTTACCAGATTCAGGTACTCTACTGCTTTTTCAGCATGTTCAGAGTTTTTGTTAATTGCTGTCATAGCGCCACGTGCGGAAGCATTGGTTACATAGGTATCCATGATAGGGCTTGCTACTACTTCATATCCCAGGTCTTTGCCCCAGATTAATTCTGCGTAAGGCTGTCCGTCGCCCTTTGTTACAAAACGCTTAACGGATTTGTCATCTTCAGCAGTTGCAGCATCTTTGTTGATGTAGCCTGCTTTGTAGTATTTTCTCATGGTATCCAGAGTGGATTTCATCTTGTCTGTATCAAACAGGTTCTTAACGGTTAAGCTGTCATCGCCGTATTCAATACCTACGGGTTCCTGAATCTTATCCATATAAGTAGGTGCTGAATAACCATTGGTCAGATACATCGGTACTACGCCGGGTTCTTTTTCTTTAATGAGCTTCAGCCAGGGTTCCAGGTCTTCCAGACTGTGGATATCCTGATAAGGAACATCATATTTGTCTACCAGCGCTTTGTTAAATACCCACATGGGCATGCTGCCGATTTCTTTTTCACTGGGAACACCGTAAATTGAGCCGTTTACCTTAGCAGCTTCCCAGAATCTGTCGTCGATTGCATCTTTCATAGCTTTGCCCTGTTTTTCCAGATATTCATCTAAAGCCAGGAAAGCGCCCTTGTTAACGTTCTGCAGATAGTCGTTTGCCCATGAACAGGTAAAGCACATATCCCACTCGTCACCGGTATTGATCGTAACCTGCATTTTCTGGTTGTAATCACCCCAGCCTACGTTAACGACCTTAACGGTTGCGCCAATCTTTTCAGCAGTGTATTTGTTTGCTGCTTCCAGAACCTGGGGAGCATCCTTCTGGTAATCGCCAACCTGATACCAGGTCAGTTCTACAACTTCTTCGCCTTTTTCGTTTGTTGCAGTCTTTTTGCTGCCGCAGCCAGCCATAACACCTGCTGCCATTACCAAAGACATGCCGAGCGCCAGCCAACGTTTCACTCTTTTTGTTTTCATAACTTACCTCCGTTTTTCATTTTTACTTTAATTTCTGCTTTTTACTTTAATTT
>JAUNPP010000174.1 GCA_030536685.1 Lachnospiraceae bacterium | reverse complement strand
AACACCTTGATTCCAGCGTTACTTCGATAAACACCTTGATTTCAGCGCTGCTTCTACAAAACCTTTAAAAAGCGGATGCGGTCTGTTGGGGCGGCTTTTAAATTCAGGATGGAACTGAACTCCCACATAGAAGGGCCTGTCTGTCAGTTCAACGGTTTCAACCAGCTTTCCGTCAGGAGACAGTCCGCTCAGGGTAAGACCACTTTCTTCCAGCTGTTTGCGGTATTCATTATTAAACTCATAGCGATGTCTGTGGCGCTCATGAATCAGAGAGCTTCCATAGCAGCGCTCCATCGTGGTACCAGCCTTGATTCTGCAGGGATAAGCGCCCAGTCTCAGGGTTCCTCCCTTGTCAATGTCATCGCTTTGTCCCGGCATAAAATCGATCACCTTATGCTTACACTGCTCATTAAATTCTCCGGAATCAGCATCCGCGATTCCCGCCATATTTCTTGCATATTCAATAACTGCAATCTGCATGCCGAGACAAATGCCAAAATACGGAATCAGGTTCTCTCTTGCATACTGTGCTGCCAGGATCATGCCTTCTGTTCCGCGGCTTCCAAATCCTCCCGGAATTAAAATTCCATCGAGTCCGGAAAGCTTTTCTGCACAGTTTTTCTCTGTAATCTCTTCTGAATCGATCCAGTGAATATTGACATCAGTATTCCAGTCGTAACCCGCATGTCTCAGCGCTTCCGCAACAGAAAGATATGCGTCATGAAGTCCTACATATTTACCTACAAGGCCGATCTGAACGTTATACTGTCTCGTTTTTATGCGCTCAACCAGCTGTATCCAATCCGCAAGCTCCGGCTCTTTCGCATCAATTCCCAGCTCCCGGCATACAACCGCTGAAAAATCTGCCTGTTCCAGCATCAGCGGCGCTTCATACAAATTCGGCAAAGTAATATTTTCAATTACACAATCCGGTTTTACATTACAAAACAGAGATATTTTCTTAAAAATAGATTCCTCCAGCGGCTCATCGCAGCGAAGGACAATAATATTCGGATTGACGCCCATTCCCTGAAGTTCTTTTACAGAATGCTGTGTCGGCTTTGATTTATGCTCATCCGAGCCCTTTAGAAACGGAACCAGCGTTACGTGGATAAACAGACTGTTTTCCCGTCCTACTTCAAGGGAAATCTGACGGATTGCTTCGATAAACGGCTGTGATTCAATATCTCCGATTGTTCCGCCGATTTCTGTGATAACGACATCTGCTCCTGTCTTTTTTCCCACGCTGTAGACAAATTCCTTGATTTCATTTGTAATATGGGGAATCACCTGAACGGTAGAGCCCAGATATTCGCCCCTGCGTTCTTTATTTAATACGTTCCAGTAAACCTTACCTGTCGTAAGATTGGAATATTTATTCAGATCCTCGTCAATAAAACGCTCGTAGTGGCCAAGGTCAAGGTCGGTTTCTGCGCCATCCTCTGTGACATAAACCTCACCATGCTGATACGGACTCATCGTTCCCGGGTCCACATTAATATACGGATCAAGCTTCTGAGCTGCAACTTTAAGACCTCTTGCTTTTAAAAGTCTGCCGAGCGAAGCGGCTGTAATTCCTTTTCCAAGACCGGAAACAACGCCGCCTGTTACAAATATATATTTTACCATTTCAAATTCTCCCTGTTGTCTGCATATAGCCGATACACGCCATTTAGCCAGCATTTATAGTTTTTTTTAATTATAAATGCTGGCTTTATAGCTGTTTTTATTATTTTCCGCTGTCGCCGTAGTTTGCGAGAACTCTCGCGGAAGGATCGTTTACATCACAGCCCTTCCATGATTTATTCGGCATCCAGAAATCTGTAATCATTTCCCCCTGGCCCGGATAATACTTTTCAAAAATTTCGCGGTAAAGAAGCGATTCCTTTGTAAAAGGACGGGCATGTGTATACTTCTGACGCAGTGAGTCATACTCTTCATCGGTGTAAAAATCTTCGGCATATTCTTTCAGGTAATCCACCATCGAATGTCCCACCGCGTCTGAAAATGCTGCCTTCTCACGCCAGAGTATTTCGTCCGGCAGATAATCACCCTCAAATGCATGACGGAGCAGGTATTTTCCTTTTCCGTACCTGTTGAGTTTTATTTCCGGATTTACTGACATGACGTATTTCACAAAATCAAGGTCGCCAAACGGTACTCTTGCTTCCAGTGAGTTTACCGAAATGCAGCGGTCTGCGCGAAGCACATCATACATATGAAGCTCGCGGATACGCTTTTTTGCTTCCTCTTGAAATTCCTCCGCATCCGGTGCAAAATCCGTATATTTATAGCCGAACAGCTCATCGGATATCTCTCCTGTCAGAAGAACGCGGATATCAGTTTCCTCATGAATGGCCTTGCAGACCAGATACATCCCCATGCTGGCTCTGATGGTCGTGATATCAAAGGTTCCCAGCAGATGGATGACTGTTTCCAGTGAGGAAAGCACATCTTCTTTTGTGATAATAACCTCTTTGTGGTCGCTGCCGATATAATCTGCCGCCTCTTTTGCGTATTTCAGATCAATCGCATCTTCACTCATGCCGATTGCAAAGGTTTTAATAGGCTGGCTGCTTTTCTTTGCAGCAATTGCACATACAAGAGAAGAATCCAGGCCGCCGGAAAGCAGAAAGCCTACCTTTGCATCGGCTACCAGGCGTTTTTCAACACCCGCTACCAGTTTATCGTGAATGTTGCGGCATACGGTTTCCAGTTCATCAAAACAAACCGTATCCACCTCTGCGATATCGCAGTAGCAGATAAATTCACCGCCTTTATAATAATGTCCCGGCGGAAACGGCATGATTCGCTTTACAAGCCCCACGAGGTTTTTAGCCTCGCTTGCGAATACGATAACTCCATTTTCATCATAACCGTAATAAAGAGGGCGGATGCCGATCGGATCGCGGGCTGCAATATATTCCTTCGTTTCTCCGTCATAAATGATGCAGGCAAATTCTGCATCCAGCATTGCAAACATTTCAATGCCGTATTCTCTATATAAAGGCAGGAGGATTTCACAATCGGAATCACTATGGAAGGTATATTTTGCTGAAAGCTCTTCCTTTAGCTTCTCAAAACCGTAAATCTCACCATTACATACCACATAACTTCCATCCAGGGAAAAAGGCTGCATTCCCGAAGGCGTAAGGCCCATGATCGAAAGCCTGTGAAAACCAAGAAGTCCCATCCCGGTATCTATGATCCGGCTGTCATCCGGTCCTCTTGAAACAGTTTGAGAAAATCCCTCCTGAAATTTGCTAAGAGCAGCGCTGCTGCCGCAATAACCCATAATAGAACACACAGAATCGTACCTCCATCAAAATATTTTTTTCAGGCTTTATTTCACACTGAAAAGAAGATCTCCATAGGTCGGGAAAGGCCAGTATTTCTTTGCAGTGATCACTTCCGCCTCGTCGCAGGCAAGTCTTAATTCACTCATCTTCACCAGAACGATGTCACGGATAAAATATCCTTCCTCGATAATGTCTTCTTTTGCTTTTAAATCAAACAGAGCCTGCTCCAGTTCATCTGTTTTAACTGAAATTCTGTCAAGCAGTGTAGAAAGCTTCTTTACAAGTTTGCATTCATAGCTGCATGCCAGACCCTGATCCAGAGCCTTCTTGGCAGCGGCTGATTTTGCAAGCTCTACCGCATACGCTTCAACTGCCGGAGCAATCTCAGTTCTTGCCATATCTTCCATCGTATTCGCCTCGATGATAACGGTCTTGCAGTAGTTATCCAGCATGATCTCACAGCGGGACTTGATTTCCGCTTCTGAGAAGACTCCATGTGAGGTCAGCATCTTAACATTTTTCTCATCCAGAATATGAGGCATACAATCCGGAGTGGTACGATAGTTCAAAAGTCCGCGTTTTTCGGTAGCTTCCTTGATCCATGTCTCATCATAACCATTTCCGTTAAAGATGATGTTTTTATGATCTTTAATGGTCTTGCGGATCATTTCATGAAGGGTTGTTTTAAAATCCTCTGCCTTTTCCAGTCTGTCAGCGTAAATCTTCAGACTTTCAGCAACTGCGCTGTTTAACATAATATTGGCACAGGCAATGCTGTTGGAGGAGCCGAGCATTCTGAATTCAAATTTATTGCCGGTAAAAGCAAACGGTGAAGTACGGTTACGGTCTGTTGTATCACGATTGAATTTCGGCAGTACGTCAACGCCAAGCTTCATCTGCGTTTTTTCCATGCCCTGATAAGGGGTATTGGTTTCAATCGCTTCCAGAACGGCATTCAGTTCATCCCCAAGGAAAATGGAAACTACCGCAGGCGGCGCTTCATTAGCTCCCAGACGATGATCATTTCCAGCCGTTGCAACGGAAAGACGTAATAAATCCTGATAATCGTCTACCGCTTTGATTACGGCGCAGAGGAACAGAAGAAACTGTGCATTTTCATACGGTGTTTCACCGGGAGATAAAAGATTTACGCCGGTATCCGTAGCAATTGACCAGTTGTTGTGCTTGCCGCTGCCGTTAACTCCTGCAAAGGGTTTTTCATGCAGCAGGCAGACAAGACCGTGCTTTGCAGCTACCTTCTGCATAATCTCCATCGTAAGCTGATTGTGGTCTGTTGCGATATTGGTTGTCGTATAGATCGGTGCAAGCTCATGCTGTGCAGGTGCAACTTCATTGTGCTCCGTCTTGGCAAGGATTCCCAGCTTCCACAGCTCTTCGTTTAATTCTTCCATATAAGCAGCAACTCTGGGCTTGATCACACCAAAGTAATGATCATCCATTTCCTGTCCCTTCGGCGGTTTTGCACCAAACAAGGTACGTCCGGTAAAACGAAGGTCGCGGCGCTGTTCATACATCTCTTTATCAATCAGAAAATATTCCTGCTCCGGTCCGACTGCGGTACGAACACATTTTACGGAATCATTGCCAAACAGATGCAGGATACGAAGCGCCTGTCTGTTAAGAGCCTCCATAGAACGCAGAAGCGGAGTTTTTTTATCCAGCGCCTCACTTCCGTAGGAACAGAATGCTGTAGGAATACATAAAGTCTTACCTTTTATAAATGCATAGGAAGTAGGATCCCACGCTGTATATCCTCTCGCCTCAAAGGTCGCTCTCAGACCGCCCGAAGGGAAAGAAGATGCATCCGGCTCGCCCTTAAGCAGCTCTTTACCGGAAAATTCCATAATCACACCGCCATCCGGTGAAGGAGAAATAAAGCTGTCATGCTTTTCAGCAGTAATACCGGTCAGAGGCTGGAACCAGTGTGTATAATGAGTAGCACCATGTGCCACTGCCCAATCCTTCATCGCAACAGCAACCGCATTCGCAACACCAATGTCAAGCTGTGCATTTTCATCGATTGTTTTTCTAAGTGACTGATACACATCCGCAGACAAAGTCGCTTTCATCACTCTGTCATCAAAAACCAAGCTTCCAAAATAATCAGATACAGTTGTCATATTAAATCCTCCCTTTGCCTGATATCATCA
>JAUNPP010000173.1 GCA_030536685.1 Lachnospiraceae bacterium | reverse complement strand
ATAAACTCTGCACACATTATAAAAACAACTGCCAGATATCCTTAAATAAAATCAATACGCTCAAGCCTAACAGCAGCACCAGTCCGATTCCATGAACGATTGCTTCATATTCCTGCTTCACCGGCTTTCCTCTTACCAGCTCGATCAGACAGAAGAAAAGACGTCCGCCGTCAAGCGCCGGCAGCGGCAGCAGGTTCAGAACGCCGAGGTTGGCGCTTAGCAGAATACAGAAATTGGCCAGATTAATAAAAATATAGAAAATACCGCTTCTGCTGCTTTGTTTTACCATACTGCTCATAGAAGAAACCATTCCCACAGGCCCGGAAATATCCTTCACACCCACTTCGCCTGAAATCATCATCTTCAGGGAAATCATCGTGTAACGCATCCAGTAGCCCACTTCATAAAAGCTGTATTTCATCGTGCCGAGAAGACCCTGTTTCTCTCTGGCAGCATCCACCACGATTCCCATCATGTAACTGTTGCTTTCTTCATTCCATTTAGGTTTGATTACGCTTTCATGCATCTTTCCATCCCGCTCATACACTACATTCAGAGTTTCCCCCTGATGAAGCGCCAGATAAAGATTTACATCCCGATAAACATGGATTTTTTCATCATTCAGCTTTACGATCCGATCTCCTGCCTGAATTCCCGCTTCCTGAGCCGGATAACCTTCCATGACATCAGTCAGGATTGGCTTATCGATTCCCATACAGCCAAGCACGACCATTGCCAGAATAAAAGCCAGAATGAAATTAAAGCCGGCGCCGGCAGCCAGAATAGAAATTCGGGCCCATACACTTTTGCTTCCAAAAGCGCGCTCATCCTGGCAGTCCTCATCCTCTCCTAACATCATACAGGAGCCGCCAAAGGGAATTGCCTTCAGAGAATAACGGGTTTCCTTCCCTTTCCAGGAAAACAATCTCGGGCCCATGCCCACCGAAAACTCTTCAACACAGACGCCGTTCAGCTTTGCAAGCAGAAAGTGACCAAATTCATGTGAAATGATCAGCAAGCCAAATGCAAGCAGTGCCAGTACAATACCTATACCTGTCAATGTGCCCACCTGCCTTCCAGATAACGATAAGTTTCCGCTTCCGTCTCAAGAATTGCCTCCAGATCCGGATGAGCAATTCTTTCATGAACAGATAGTGCATCCTCGATCACAGCGATGATATCGAGATAACCGATCTTACGATCCAGGAAACGGGCAACTGCCCATTCATTGGCTGCATTAAAGACTGTAGGAACACTTCCGCCAGCGCGGCCTGCTTCATAACCAAGCGCCAGACCTTTAAAGGTTTCCATATCCGGCGCTTCAAATGTAATCTGCTTTAATGCAGCAAAATTCAAGCGGTCTCCCGACAGGAAATTCCGTTTTGCTTCATATAATGCATACTGGATTGGAAGCTTCATATCCGGCGTTCCCAGCTGCGCCATGATTCCGCCGTCCACAAATTCCACCATGGAGTGGATAATGCTCTGCGGCTGTACTACAACTTCAATCTGATCAAAGCTTACGCCAAACAGCCATTTTGCTTCAATCACTTCCAGCGCTTTATTTACCATCGTGGAAGAGTCAATCGTAATTTTAGCTCCCATACTCCAGTTCGGGTGCTTCAGGGCATCCTCTACCTGAACCTGCGAGAGTTCACTGCGGCTTCTTCCACGGAAAGGACCACCTGAAGCTGTCAGAAGGATTCTGCTGATTTTGGAAGAATCCTCCCGTTTCAGCGACTGGAAAATCGCACTGTGTTCGCTGTCAACCGGGTAAATCTTAACACCATGATCTTTTGCAGCCTGCATCACCAGATGACCGGCTGTTACTAACGTTTCTTTATTGGCAAGCGCAATGTCCTTGCCAGCTTCAATTGCCTTTAAGGTCGGGCGGATTCCAATCATACCTACCACCGCGGTTACCACCATCTGCGCTGAGGATTCTGTTGCGGCCGCCAGCAGCCCTTCCATGCCCGAATAAACCGGTATTCCCAGATCCTTTGTACGCTCCTTCAAAAGCTCTGCCTTCTCCGGCTGCATCACCGCTGCCATAGCCGGATGAAACTCGCGCATCTGCTTTTCCAGTAACTCTATATTGGAACCGGCTGTCAGCGCACTGACCTTAAAATCACCGGTCTGTCTCACCACTTCCAACGTCTGTGTGCCGATGGAACCGGTGGAACCAAGAATTGAAATTATCTTCATTCCTACCTCCTGCTGAATTTGTATGAGCTTCCCATTGTCCAAAGCCAGTGGGTTAAGCTGATCCCTTATCTACATAAAATACATAATAGTATAATATATAACCGGGGCTGTAAAAATAACACTGTCAAACCGGTCAAGGATTCCTCCATGACCAGGAATCAGTGTTCCGTAATCCTTCACCTCGTGGTCACGCTTGATTGCAGAAGCTGCCAGATCACCGATCATAGAGATCAGTGAGCCGATTCCACAGACAGCAGCACAGACAAAGGGCGGATTTTCAAGCGGAATCTGCATTCGGAATACCGTTCCAAATAGAAATCCTAAAATTATAGCTCCTGCCACACCGCCAACAGCGCCTTCCACTGATTTTTTAGGACTTAAAACCGGCGCCATCTTATGTTTTCCCATTGTAATACCCGCCAGATACGCACAGGTATCACATCCCCATGAGCTGATAAAGATCAGCCATACCAGGAAAATGCCGCCGTCCACAACGCGGCACTGATAAATATAGGAAAGCATAACCGGCACGTAAAAAATGCCGAAAAATGCTGCCATTACCTGTTCGCAGCGATAAGCCGGAAACCAGATCACATAAACCGCCAGAAGCAGCACCAGCGCCAGGATAAACAGAAATACCAGCTGTGCCCGGTCTTCTGCTGCAAAATGCAGATGGATATAATATGCGATTGAAATTGCATAGCCGGTATATCCCAGCAATTTGTCATGAATTTCCATCACACGATACAGTTCAAACAAACCGACCAGCGAAACCGTGCCAAGTCCCAGAAGCAGTATATTTCCTCCGGTTAAGATAAAAAACAGAGCAAGCAGCACCAGTACAATACCGCTGCAGGTACGAATAAAAAATGATGATTTTACTAAAGATTCTTTCTGTTCTGTCAAATTGATCACTCCTCATTTCTTCCGCCAAACCGGCGGTCTCTTCCATTGTAATACGCAATTGCCTTTTCAAGCTCCTGCTTATTAAAATCGGGCCAGTAAATGTCAGTAAAATAAAACTCCGTGTAGGCCAGCTGCCAGAGCAGGAAATTGGACAGCCTTTCTTCCCCGCTGGTACGGATCAGAAGATCCGGATCCGGCATTCCCGCTGTATCCAGATAATCGGAAAATACCTCTTCTGTCAGAGCCTCCGGCTGCAGTCTTCCCTCCTTTGCATCCAGAAGCATGCGGCGTCCGGCACGAATCATCTCATCCCGGCTGCCATAATTTACCGCAATTACAAAAGTCAGTCCGGTATTCTCCTTCGTTTCCTCTTCCAGTCTGCCAATCGCCTTTACCAGATCCGGTGCAAAACGGCTGCGCTCTCCAATCATACGTACACGTACATTGTTCTCTTTCGCAATTCCCAGAAGTCTCTTTGCATAGAAACGGAAAAGCTGCATCAATGCACCTACCTCCGTCTCGGAACGCTTCCAGTTTTCAGTGGAAAACGCATATACGGTCAGATAGCTGATTCCAAGCCTGGCAGCATCCTCTACCGTCTGCTCCAGCGCCTGACAGCCCTCCTTGTGCCCCATCTGTCTGGGAACCCCATGTGCCTTTGCCCAGCGTCCGTTACCGTCCATAATGATCGCAACATGCTGCGGAATTTTCATCGTTTCGTCCATACAATCCTCCTATTATAATACGTAAAATGAGAGGGACACATATTTGTTATGTATACATCCCTCTCTTTCAAATTACAGCAAATTATTTTATACAGTCATGATTTCCTTGGTTTTGATTTCGATTTCTTTATCAATCTTGGCAATAAATGCATCTGTATTCTTCTGTACATCTTCTTCTGCGATCTTCTGTTCGTCTTCTGAAACATCGCCTGCTTTTCCTGCTTTCTTCAGCGCGTCCATTGCGTCACGTCTGATATTACGAACAGCAACCTTAGCAGCTTCACCCTTCTTCTTAACATCCTTTGTCAGCTCTTTACGGCGGTCTTCTGTCAGTTCAGGGAAGATCAGACGGATTACAGAACCATCATTGTTGGGATTGATACCGATATCGGATTTATTGATTTCTTTCTCAATTGCACGGATCAGTGTCTTATCCCAGGGCTGAATCTGAATAATACGCGCTTCCGGTGTGGAAATGCTTGCTACCTGCTGCAGCGGTGTCGGCGCACCATAATATTCTACATGGATCTTGTCCAGAACGTGGGGATTGGCACGTCCCGCACGAAGAGTCAGATACTCTTTTTTCAGAGATTCCAGACTTTTTTCCATCTTTTCTTCAAATACCATTAACTTTTCTTCAATTACTTCGTTCATATTCCTTCTCCTCTCAGGATTTCTTATATTATTTATTATTGAATTATGCATGGATCACGGCAACATAAATTCTGTTAATGATTCCGTTAATATGACCATCTTTAGGCTAAAAACACAGTCTTACTGTTATACGGTAACATAGGTTCCGTTAATATCCCCTGCAAGAGCCCGCGCAATACTGTTTTCTTCATTCAGTCCAAATACAGCCATCGGCATCTTCTGCTCCATGCACATAATCGAGGCGGTCATATCTACCACCGCAAGCTTTTTCTCAATTACCTCATCAATAGAGACTTTATCGTACTTCACAGCAGCGGGATTTACCTTCGGATCACTGTCATAGACACCATCCACTGCCTTTGCCAGCAGAATCATATCCGCTTCCATCTCAATCGCACGCAGTACAACGCCGGTATCTGTTGAAAAATAAGGATGACCGGTACCGCCTGCAAAAAAGACAACCTTTCCGGCTTCCAGACACTCCGTAGCCAGATCCTTGGAAAACATCTTTGTCATTGTGCCGACCGCAAAAGGAGTCAGAATCTCTGTCTTCATTCCTGCGTTACGGAAAATCTCTGATACATAAAGTGCATTCATCACCGTGGCAAGCATACCAATCTGATCTGCTTTTGTACGATCGATGGCATTGCTGGTTCTTCCCCTCCAGAAATTGCCGCCTCCGATTACAACACCCAACTGCAGACCCGCATCAACTGCCGGTTTTACCTGTGCTGCCACTTCTTTACATACCGCTTCATCAAAACCGGTTTTCTTCTCGCCGGCCAGTGCTTCACCGCTTAATTTTAATAATATACGTTTCATATGTCCCTCTTTATATTTATTAATTTGTAATAACAATTCCGCCGCTATTTAGTTGGCTGAATTGTTGCTGTTATTGCTGTTTTTTGATGAAACAACTCATTGAATTGAGTATAACATAAATGTATTTGAGTGTCAAAAGCATTCTTTATCAGGATTCTTCATCAGCATTTTTC
>JAUNPP010000172.1 GCA_030536685.1 Lachnospiraceae bacterium | reverse complement strand
TCTGCAGACATTTCAAATTCTGTATATCGAACAAAAAAACCCCGAAAACAAAATTTGTTTCCGAGGTTTTTCTCATTTCACTCTACATTGATTTGCGCTCTTTGATTTCTGCCATCTTGGCGTCGTTCAGTCTGGAATCTCCTTTTACTCTTGAGTAGGACAGATAACCGTTCATCCGGTCAATCTTTGTAAGATTTTTGCTTCCGCACTTCGGACAGACATCCATCTCCAGTTCCTGATGTCCGCAGTCGTCGCAGTATGCCAGAGAGAGGTTAACGCCCTCATAAAAGCCCATCTTCATCGCTCTGCGCACCAGAGAACGGATTGCTTCTTTATTGTAAGCGATCGGATATCTGACATACTGGATCTTGCCGCCGTTTGACAGCTCCCAGAAACGGTACTCCTTATCCTGCTTTTCAATCGGAGTAATCTCCTCTGTTACATGACAGTGAAAACCGTTGCTTACATACTCGCGGTCGGAAACGTTCTCAACAATGCCGTATTTTTTACGAAACTGCTTTACCTGCAGACCGCAGAGGTTCTCAGCAGGTGTTGCATAGATTGCATACAGATTGCCGTCCGCCTTTTTAAATTCATCTACCTTTTCATTGATATGCTTCAGCACATCCAGGGCAAACTGTCCGTCCTCAACCAGAGATTTGCCGTTATAAAGCTCCTGCAGCTCGTTAAATGCCGTAATGCCGAAGGAAGCCGTTGCGGTTTTGAGCAGAGGTTTGATCTTATCATGGATTCCCAGATGACCGCCGTAAAAACCGCCCTCGCAGTAAGCAAGCGGGTTGGTAGAAGCTCTCATCTCGCCCAGATACGCATAAGTACGGATATGGATCTTACGGATCAGTTCCAGATAATAGTCAAGCACCTCGTAGAAGTCCCTGCTCTCCTGCTTTGCCTTTGCCAGGATCATAGGCAGATGCAGAGATACTACGCCGATATTGAAACGACCCACAAATACAGGAACATCCTTCTCATCTGCCGGTTCCATACCGCCTCTTTCATACCAGGGGGAAAGGAAAGCGCGGCAGCCCATGGGACTGATCACTTTTCCATATTTTTTGTACATGCTGGCGATATAACCGTCGCCTGTCAGAGAAAGCCAGTCAGGATACATGGTTTTCGCGGAACATTCAATACCTGCTTCAAAGATATCTTCCAGCTCTCCGCCCGGTCCGTGAAGCTTTTCATCATATAAAAATACCAGCTTCGGGAAAAGTACCGGCTTTTTGCAGTTCTTTTTGCCCTGTCCGCCGCCGCGCACCTCAAACATGATGCGGGAAGCCATCTTTGCAAAATATCCTGTTCCGTTGCCAAGCGTCATGGTAATAAAAGGATAATCTCCACGGCTTGATGCAACCGTGTTAAATTTATATTCCCAGCCCTGGAAGCCCTGACGGAAATCGCGTTCAATATCCTTTTGTGCAATTTCCTCCGCAACAGCTTCCTCAAGGCCAAATCCCATGTATTTTGCCTTATATTTATCAAAAGACTTCTGAGCATACGGCTCCAGGATCTTTTCCACGTTGGGAACCGTAAATCCGCCATACTGCTGGCTTGCTGCGCTCAGAACGATATCACCGATCACGTCGAAGCACACGTCAAGAGTCTTGGGCTCGTTGTACCACAGATTCCCCATCTCAAAGCCGCCCTTTAATACGGTTTCCACGTCAAAAAGACAACAGTTCATCGTATCACGTCTTGCAGCCATGTCATGGACATAAAGATAGCCGTCGCGGCAGGCCTGCAGCTCTTCTGTTGTCATAAAAAACTTCTGATACAGAGATTTGTTCAGCTCATTGAAAATAAGGCTTCTTTTGGTGGAGACAAGGGCACTGTCCGTATTGCTGTTTTCTTTATCTCCGATATACATGATCGACTGGCTCTTTTTATAAACCTCATCCAGCATCTGTACAAAATCCTGCTTATAATTGCGGTAATCGCGGTAAGACTTTGCAACCATCGGATTCACCTGATCCAGCGCGCCCTCTACCACGTTATGCATCCGTGCGATCGGAATATATTCCTGCTCCATCGCCTCACACTTCTGCGTCACAAAGTCACAGATATACTGAAGCTCCTGCTGCGTAAAATGATACATCACCCGCTCTGCAGATTTGCTGACTGCAACTACGACCTTCTGCACATTAAATGCCTCTTTGGTATTATCCTTCTTAATAATATAAATATTATTGCTGTTCATATCCTGCTCCACCTTCCTGTTATCTTTTATCCTGAAAGCTTCTGAAAGCCTGTTCGCTCTCATTAGTGCTATGGTAAAAATAAGACACAATATCTTGTGTCTTATAGAATTCAAAACAATATATATGGTTGTCTGGCATTTATAATAGCATATTATTTCGATTCCTGCAACCTGTAAAATATCACAAAACATATAAAATACAAAAAACGTTGCTGTTCAGAAATTTCTGGACAGTGATAGTGTCCATGGGACGCAAAAAAAACAGACCTGAAGATTCTGTAATCTAAAGGTCTGTCTTTTAAATATTCTCATTGTCTGTCATGGGATAAGAAATTTCATCTCACAATATCTTAGTATTTTTATAATTGGTATCAGCTGAGCAGGACGATAAGCCGGGTTCTGTCGTGAATGGTCATCTATCTGGTCCTGCCGTCACCGACAGGCTCTAGCGACTTACCCGAAAGCAGGCGGGCCACCTTATGCTTTCTATTAGTCTTGCTTCGGATGGGGTTTACATGTGCCCTGTCTGTTACCAGCCAGGCGGTAGTCTCTTACACTGCCATTCCACCCTTACCGCACCGAAATGCGGCGGTATATTTCTGTTGCACTTTCCTGGGAGTTGCCTCCACCGGACGTTATCCGGCATCCTGCCCTGCGAAGCCCGGACTTTCCTCAGGATTTCTCCCGCGACCATTTATCCTGCTCAACGTGAGCATTATATCACGAAAAAAACGGTTTTTCAACCTGTTATTCTGCACATACAAAAATACTGTTATTCTGCACATGCAAAAATACGTTTTAATTCATTCATGGAATTTACGATTTCAGATTCCAGCTCTTCCATCAGAAAAGATACGTTGTCCTTGCGGACGTCCATATTTCTCAGGTAGAAAATATACATATGCAGCTTTTCAAGACACTGATTGACCGATTTCAGATATTCCATTGCCATTGTATCCGGCATTCCCGAGATATCCTTCATCGACTCTTCCAGTACCCTCGTCTGCTGAATCCTCATATCGAGAGAGTTATATCCCTGCTCCTCCTGATAGCGCTGGTTCAGCTTGCGCAGCTGCTGACTGTCATAAATTGCCTCTGTGTTGCTGATGTCCTCACTGTTCCCCTTCAGCCATTCAGGATTCATACTGTACTCAAGGGCTACCTTCGTAATCAACTTGTCCGTAACCGGTATAACTCCTTTTTCCACTTTGCTGATCAGTCCCTCTGAAACGCTGACTGACTGGGCAAACTCTTTCTGTTTCAATCCCAATGAACTTCTAAGCGATTTAATACGCTCGTTTCTGATTAAATCAATATGTTCTCCAGCCACAAGATCCTCCTCCCGCAAATACACAAACCACGGGGTTCCCAAACATCACCGCCAAATCTTACGTGTATACCCCTATTTATTTAAAATTCGGCTCCGTTGTATCCTCATTATAATATTATGCTTTTTGAAAGTCAAACATATTACCGCATTTTCAATAAATTTTTCTTATTTTGTACCGAAAAAATACAAAAAGCCGGAAAGGCTTCCCGCCTGCCAACGGAAAGCCTCTCCAGCTATTTTTCTGCCAATTTGTTTTTTGATTCGGTTTTTAAATGAATTTTGTCTGTAATAATTTTTATTCGTAAAAGCTTTTACAAATATTGAGATTATTCGCCAAGACCGCTTTCAATTGCGTTTACGATAGTTTCCAGATCTTTTTCTTCATCGGGACCTTCACATTCAACAGTAATTTCGGTACCATTTGAAATTGCTGCTGTCAGAATGCTCATAACGCTCTTTGCTTTTACTTTCTTTTCTCCTTTGATCAGGAAAACTTCTGAAGTACAAGCTTTTGCAATCTTTGCTAATTCGCCTGCGGGTCTTGCGTGGATACCTGAGGGGTTCTTTACTGTAACGCTTTTGCTTACCATATTATAAATCTCCTTTTTTCAAATCCTGTTCTGAATCGATATAATCTTTATCGTTATAGTCTTTTGCGCAGCAGGGTACTGTCCGTTTTATTATTCAAAATGGCTTAACAGAATCTTTTCTGCTTCTGCATTCCACAGACCTTTGTGGTTCTTGCAGGATTCAGCCAGTTTTGCGAATAACGGATCGTTCTTTCCTAATTCTTCAAAATCATCGATTGCTGTCAGAGGCATGTTGATCTGAGTATAAGTCAGTTTCTTGCCGCCGGGGATTGAAGGCAGATTCAGTGTTGCGTCAGCGATAGAATCAATACCACCTACATGTGTAACCATAACAGCGGGTTCGATTTCTTTCTTTGCAGCCAGATCAATTGCTTCTACCAGGTCATCTGTGTTGCCGCCTGTTGTTCCCAGAATATGGGTGCTGGTGTAATGAACGTTGTACAGGTTGATTTTTGCCTTGAACTGGTTGTCTGTAGGGCCTGCGAAGAAGTTCATGCAGCCGTCAAATGCAAGCAGTTCATCTGCCATTTCTGCTACCTGAGGTACGGGTACGTATACGAATACGTCATCATAGCCTTTGCCGCCTGTGATATCCTTTAATTCTTTTACGGGATCTGCCATCTTAGCAGTGTTTGCGTAGATCAGTTCGATACCCTTAGCTGCTGCCATTTCTTCAGAGATAACTTCTCTTGCACGGTTGATACGGTCATCGCTTACTTCTGTTACAACGATTCTCTTAGGGGTGTTGGGGGTGTACAGACCGTAGCTTACTGCGCCGAGACCCATGGGACCGCAGCCGCCCATGATCAGAATGTCGCCGCCTTTTTTGGTTCCCATTTCATGGTTGTAATTTCTCTTGTTGGTATGGTAGTTTGCATGATATCCGCCGATGATACAGCTCATGGGCTCGCCCAGAGATGCTTCGAAGAAGCTTTCTCCATCATAGTGAAGCAGACATCCGAGTTCCATTACTTCAGGGGGAATGATGCAGTAAGTACAAGCTCCGCCGAAGAATTCATAAGAATATCCGGGAGATGCAAGGCTTCCTTTGTAGTTCAGAGCGGGCTGCTGTGCGAATTTTTCGCCTGCCTTGAACTCATTCTGCCATTTCTTACCTACTTTAACGATTTCACCAGCGAATTCATGACCAACAATAATGGGGTTTGTGTCAATATTCTGAGGTGCACGTTTATGTTTTTTGCCCTGTTTTACCAGTTTGTAGGTAGACATGCAGATGCTGTCGCTGATAACCTTTACCAGAATTTCATCGTCTTTGATTTCCGGAAGTTCGAATTCTTCCAGTCTTAAATCATCTGCGCCATACATTCTAACTGCTTTTGTTTTCATAGTAAGTACCTCCTGATTGTTTTAAAAGTTTTATATAAACTAATTGTTTATGAG